>URTC01000008.1 GCA_900550765.1 uncultured Clostridia bacterium
GAGCTGTTCCTAGTACGAGAGGACCGGAATGGACGCACCGCTGGTGCACCAGTTGTCACGCCAGTGGCACAGCTGGGTAGCGAAGTACGGATTTGATAAACGCTGAAAGCATCTAAGCGTGAAACAAACCTCAAGAAGAGATATCCCACTTGAAAGAGGTAAGCCCCCTAACAGACGATTAGGTAGATAGGTCGGAGGTGAAGGCGCTGTAAGGCGTAGAGCTGACCGATACTAATAGGGCGAGGGCTTAATCAAGAGCATTCGAAAGAGAGAGACGGAGTATGTATTGAGCGAACTTCAGTTGTGAGGGTGCGGGAAGAAAAAGAGAAGAAAACGACAGCGAAAGCTGTAAAAATTTCCGGTGGTAATGGCGAAAGGGATCACCTGTTCCCATACCGAACACAGAAGTTAAGCCTTTCAGCGCAGAGGGTACTTGGCTGGAGACGGCCCGGGAGAGTATGTCGTCGCCGGATTCTATTAGAGAAACCATAGAAATATGGTTTCTTTTTTTGTAAATAAATGAATTTTTTATTGATTTCCTTATTAGCATGTGGTAATATTTAGAAGGAGGTGTTAATTATGAAAAATATTAATGGTTTTGGCAGACGAAAAATACATTCTTTTGTTTCCTTTTTGCTTGTTTTGGCAATTTTGGCGTCGGTATTATTGATACAGATACAAGGTATCAATCAACGCTGGAGTTTTGATTTTGAAACGGTAAGCTCCGTAACGGATTCGGGATGGATTGCGAAATACGGCGGAGAAATTGCGTATACAAGAGAAGCGTCTCATACGGGTAATTCTTGTTTAAAAATGACGGGTAGAACGAAATCATGGCATTCTCCGGCGCTGCAATTAGATGATATTTTTTATCAGGGCGGCCCTGGAATTTATTCCATTACGGTTTGGGTGATGGTGAGCAATTTGGATTCTACCTGCCGTAAATATGGCAGAAGCCTTGTGCGCGGCTATGAAACGACTTCTTTTGCCTGGGCGCATGGTGAAAACTATTTTGGGCCAATTGCGGATACGAATTTATTCTCCGGAAAATGGGCCTGCATTCAGGGAAGCCTTGCGGTTACGAGTGATGATATCCATAGAGGGGATTTTTATTGGATGCTGGATTGTATCGACCCGGTTGCCGGCCAGGTTTTATATATTGATGATTTTGTAATATATAAGCTGTCTGATAATACGAATATCAATGATGCTACAACTCCGGTTATTAACGATAAGCCTTTTTTAAAATATTATCAATATCAGGGAATGGGAAACCGTACCGGTGATGAGGCGGCTGCTTGGTATTATGACAGAATGGACACGATGAATGTGGCGGGGCAGTTTGAATTGATTTTTACCTTTACAAAGGATATGTTGGTTCCGTTAAAAAATATACTGAATGAAATTGCTCAGAAGCTTTGGTGGCAAGAGCAGAAACAATTGGAGTTATCTGAACTTAGAAAAGCAATTAAAATGATTTTGGGCTATGCTTTTTCTAACAGTTTAGGGGAAATCTTTACTACTATGGATATTTATGAATCTGTAAACAGCGCGGGAGGGGCATATTTTTCAGATATTACAAAATTTAATAATGATTTAACCTATCTGTATGATCTGCCGGAAACAATACAAAAGGATGTTACGATTTCCATATGTCTTTTACGAAAATCTGCTTACGGCGGTTTTGAATATCGGATATACCGTTCGGATAAAAGAGGAATCATAGATAAAAATGCGCCCGGTTCAGAGAAATTAGGAATTATTGATGAATCCCTGTATAATGTGCTGGTGGCATATTGCACGCATGTGCTTTCAGGGAACTATGAACATCCTGTTGAAAGTGTCTCCTATTATCAATTACCCAGCGTAAACAAAGTTTTTATGGGCTATTCTTATTTGGATGAATATATGTATCGCTTAAATTATGAAGCAATGGGCAATGCGTAAAGAAAGGTCTTGCATATGGTTATGGAAAAAAAGAAGTTGGTCTTATGCCTTATATCCATTGGTTGTGTGCTGTTGCTTTGCCTGACGGCGATGTGGTATATGTTTGGCCTAAAGCATGTGCATTTGCCGGATACCCTTGAAGTTCCCGATGAAGTTTTGCAGGAGGCATTTACGGGAAAAATACAGGAATATAAAGGAACTCGGTATATATCCTATTATCTTCCACAGGATGAAGCTGTAAAAAAGTTTGAAAAGAATGGGTTTAAAGCTGTTTGCAGCGGTGGATTGGCTAGTCATAAGAATGGAGGAATTCGGGAAGAGGATATTCAATCGGGGAATGAAGATTATCTTGTTCTTGCAGACGGTGCTTATATGACAAATAATGCTTGGGATTTACGTAAGGAGCCTAATAGAAAAATATTTCCATGCTATTGGTATTGGACACAGTTTTTTTATCAAAAAAATGATGTATTAATTATTGTCGAAATTGCCTGCAACGATCCGAGAAAGCCGGAGCTTCAATTGCTTTTCGATGAGATTGCCGCATATTTTAATGGATATATTGAAGAACAGAATGCCATTTTGGAGGCGTAAAGAGGAGAGAAACCATAGAAATATGGTTTCTTTTTTGTTCAGGGGATATTTTTTTATTGCTTTCTTTTATTGTATATGCTACACTTTAGCTGTACGAAAGAAGTAGAAAAGTAAGAAAGATGGGGAGAGAAATGGCTATCCAAAAAAAGAAATTATTTATCTGTCTTTTATCGATTGGCTGCATCATATTACTGGTGTTGACAGCTGTATGGTATGTGTTTTGCCTAAAGCATGTGCATTTGCCGGATACCCTTGAAATTCCTGCTGAAGTTTTGCAGGAGGCGTTTACGGGAAAAATACAGGAATATAAAGGAACTCGGCATATATCTTATTATCTTCCACAGGATGAAGCTGTAAAAAAGTTTGAAAAAAATGGATTTAAAGCTGTTTGTTCGGGAAGCTTAGCAAATAATATGAATCACGGAAATGAGAAGAATTTTACACCGGAGAATGGATTCTTTGTTTTAGAAGACGGAGCTTATATGACAAGTAGTACATGGTATCTACGTAGGAAGCCAAACAGAAAGATATTTCCCAAGTATTTTTATCAGTCAAAGATTACCTATAGAGAAGATGATCTATTAGTCGTTGTTGTTATTGACTGCAACGATCCGAGAAAGCCGGAGCTTCAGTTGCTTTTTGATGAAATTGCCGCGTATTTTAATGGGTATATTGAACAGCAGAACGCGTTTTTAGAGGCGTAAATAGGGAGAAGGAACCATAGAAATATGGTTCTTTTTTTGCGAACAAAAATAGAGGATTGACGGACTGCATTTTGCGTGATATTATACCGGCAGAATTCATTGATATATTTTTAAAGAAAAACGCGATAAAAAAAGGATTGTTGTTGGGGAAAAAGGGCTGGATTTTTTGCAGTATAGCTTTTTGCGTCCAGGCGGTACTCCTTGTAACGGCGAATTTATGGTATATGTATGCGGTTTTGCATGTGCATTTGCCGGGAGAGATCCTGCTTTCCGAAGACGTATGGAATGAAGCTTTATCAGGGAAAGTTTATATTTGTGACGAGCAAAAGATGACGTATTTGGGCTTTACTACTAAAATTATACGGGAATTTATCTGGGGAGGACTTTCGATCTATTATGTGAATGGAAGTACTTTTTCCAGCAAGCGGATCCCCCGGAATATGGTTACCCGCGATACACAGAATCGGTATCTGCCATTGGATGATGGCGCATATCTTTATAACGGCCACTGGAGACTGCAGCATCGTGCAGGGCTGTTGTTTCCTGCGTATGTATATTCCGCATATATCGGATATCAAAAAGAATATATGTAGTTGCGATGCAAAGTACCCGCAATGACATGGAAATGCCTGAATTTCAGGAGCTTTTGGCGGATATCATCGCTTATATCAATACGAATACGGTACAGTAAAAAATGCATGCTGCTTGGGGGAGGAAATATGGAATCGATTAAAATACTTCGTCAAAATCCGGAATGGTTAGAGAGCGCCGCTTGTTGGTTCCATCAAAAATGGAAAGTTCCCGTGGAAGCATATCGGGAAAGTATGCGGATCTGTGTTGAGAATGTGAAAGCAATTCCTCAATGGTATATCGTTGCAGATTCACAGCAGAGGCTGATTGCTGGTGCGGGCGTGATAGAAAATGATTTCCATGACCGGCCGGATCTTTCCCCGAATGTCTGCGCGCTGTTTGTAGAAGAAAAGTTCCGGAAAAAGGGAATTGCACGGTATATTTTGAATTTTATAAGAAAAGATTTGGGGAGCATGGGGATTGAAACATTGTATTTAGTAACCGATCATACTGATTTTTATGAAAAATGCGGATGGCGGTTTTTAACCATGGTGCATGATAAGGAAGGCTTTGCAGAGCGCATGTACTGTGCTTCTACCTATCAATAAGCGGCGGGATCTTTTCCGCCGCTTACTGCTTTTTGATTATAGCCGTTTGAGGATGATTGCAATAAAGTTTAAATATTTACCGCCCCCGGCTTCAAAAATTCTGCGGTCACCGCGGGCATATTCGTTATCGCAGGCAAGCCAGTCCTTCCATACTTCCTCGTTGCTTTCCATTTCGTGGATAGAAAGGATTTCTATTCCGGGAGTTTTTTCTATCAAACTGCGCCACCAGGAACAATCATGGATCGTATCCAGATCCTCTTTTGTCCAGAACAATAAAAGCTCGGGAGGGAGCGCTTCATGCAGATCTTTTTTCATTCCGGGAACGGCAATATAGAGGTACCCTCCATGCTTTAGCAAAGGCAATAATTTATCTTTTAAAAAATTCTTATCCCGTCCAAAATAGTGATAGGAATCGATACTGACGATGCCGTCAAAGAACTCTTCGGCAAAGGGAAGAGACGCTGCATCACCTTTCAGCGGAATGATTTGCTTTGAGGAAAAACCCATTTCATCAAAAAAACGTTTGTTGTCAGAAGGATTGCTCCATAAATCCACCGAAAAAACTCTAAAGCCGTATTCTTTTACAAGGAAGATGCTCGTAATACCGCGGCCGCAGCCTAAATCCATAACAACAGCATCCTTAAAGAGTTTATGCTTAGAAAGCAGCTCTTCTTCAAGCTTTATAGGGTTCGGTCCCATAATTTTGCTTTGTATCAGGTGTTTATCGTAGTGATTGCTTCTATTATATTTCATAAAAATGTTCCTTTCAAAAAACAGAATAAAGTACAAGTTAGCGGAACATGAGTACAGCAAATAAAAAGTCCGTCGAAGTCTTGCAGATATCAAATTGTATAACAAAACAAAGCGGACTTTGCCGCTTTTCAGCCGTACAATTCATGTTCCTTATCTGACAATATCCAAACAGACACCTCAAATATGATTCATAATATATTCAATATAGCATAAAGCAAGTGATTTTGCAAGTATTTTCCCGCCTATGCATAATTGACATTACGCATAGAATATGTTACGATTAATGGGAGGCTTAAACCAGCAATCAGTGCGGGGATTCGTTGTATGTTTCTTATTGTTCTTGAGATTTTAGGGCTTGTTTCTTTTGCAGTTTCCGGTGTGGTTACTGCTATGCGTAAAAAAATGGATATTTTTGGCGCCTATGTATTGGCGCTGATTACCTGCTTCGGCGGAGGGGTACTGCGTGACCTTATTTTAGGCCGGACACCGCCCGCGGTATTCCGTCAGCCTATTTATCCGATTACGGCGACAATCACGGCGGCCGTATTTCTAATAGCGCCGCTGCGCCGCAGTATTATGAGAAGAAAGAGAATATATGAATTTTTGTTGTTTTTGATGGATTCAATTGGCTTAGGCGCTTTTACGGTTGTAGGGGTGACTGCATCAATTGCAGCCTTTCCGGAATATAATTTTATGCTGCATATTTTTATTGGCATTATTACCGGCGTTGGCGGCGGAGTCCTTCGGGATACGTTGGCGGGGGACATTCCGTATATTTTTGTAAAGCATATCTATGCATTGGCTTCCTTGATCGGTGCGGCAGTATGCACGGCGCTTTGGAAGGTTACGGGAGCCGCAGCCGCAGCAGGTATTGGTGCGGCTGTAGTTTTGCTTATTCGCTGTTTTTCGGCATATTATAAGTGGAATCTTCCTGCACTGGAGGAAGAAAAAAAGCAGGAGGAATCTTCATAGTTTGGCGGTGAGCCGCCAGTGCTAAAAAAGTAACCCCGCAGCAAATTTTGCTGCGGGGCTGTTTTATGCATTTTATGATATATCTCATTTCTGCTTCTATTGGTTCAATAGAAAAATTATTTATTGTATATGATATTTAATTTTTTTGCTAAATGAAACATTGGACTCACATCTTCCTTTTAGATTTTGTAAATGAAAAGGAGAAGAAACATACGCAACACTCCATAAAAATTTACAAAAAGGGAAAACTAAATTATAAAGGAATAGGAACCTTGGTTAGACGGTTATCATTGGACTCCCTCTTTCTTTTTTAAAGTTTGATAAAAATTGCATTTCTGAACATAAGATCATACCATCCTTTACAGAAGCTTATTTTATCAAATTACTGTCCCATTGGATTCACGTCTTTCTTTTAAATTTTTAAGGTTAGAAATATTAAATTCCCATTGGACTCCCTCTTTCTTTCTATTTACACTTTCATTATACACGGGAGAAAGTGAAAAGTCAATATCCAAAATAAAAAAATTCTTACAAGAATTTATCACTAAAACAGCAAAATAAAGCAGAAAAAAATAACGACAAAAGAGATTCGGAATAAAATATATAAAATTCGATAAATAATTTATATAAAATACTTGACAAATTTATTTGATTAGATTATAATGAGAACATCAAAAGGGGCAAACGGTCTGAATGCCCGGAATGGAGGAGAGTATCTTTGAGTAAGAGTTTATATAGTGTAATGCTGATGGATGAGGTAGTACTGGAAATCGATCGGCAGGCGCTGCAGCAGAATACGAACCGTTCCAACCTGATTAACCAGATCCTGGCCGAATATGTCTCCTTTACCACGCCGGAGATGCGTATCAGCAATATTTTTAAAACAATAGAGGATTTTATCAATAGCTGTGAAGCGGATATTGTTCCTTACGTTGCACCGCATCAAAGTACCATGTCATTAAAAAGCAGCTTGGAATATCGGTATCGACCTACGATTAAATACGATGTAGAGCTGTACCGGGAGCCTGACGGCGGTGCGATCGGTCAGCTGAGTGTCGTATTCCGCACACAGTCGCCGTCTTTGATTGAGGCAATGAATCGTTTTTTTAAACTGTGGGCGCATGTGGAAAAGAAGCATGGGAGAAATACCGGTATACGGTATGCTTTATATGAAGGTCGTTTTATCCGCAGTATTACTGTTCCGCAGGATAAGAATTATACCAGTCGCCAAATTGCCGATGCAATTTCAAATTATATCCGAATGTTTGATACCGTTATGAAAGGTTATTTAAGCGGTAAATATGACGAAAATGCAATTGAAACCATGTATAAGGAATACCTGGATAAGGGGGTAGATTTAATATGACGGACAAATTTACGCAAAAAACAATGGAAGCAATCCAAACGGCGCACAGAATTGCAATTGAAAATCAAAATATGCAGATTATGCCCGAGCATATCGTATATGCCTTGGTTGACCAGAACGGGGGGCTGATCGGCAGTCTTTTGAATAAAATGGGCATTGATACCGATAAACTTGCCGCAGCGGTTGATGCAGGAATCGAGGGCCTTCCAAAGGTCAGCGGCAGCGGCAGAGAGCCGGACAAAGTGTATATTTCACCGGAAACGGATAAAGTCTTAGCTTCGGCAGAGAAACTTGCCCAAAAGAACGGAGACGAATATGTTTCGGTAGAACATATCATGCTGGCGATATTACAGAATCCTACCGCAAAGCTTAAGGAGGTTTTTCGTCAGTTTAATATTACCAAGGAAAACTTTGCAAAAGAGCTCGATAAGGTAAAGGCCGGCCAGAAGGTAACCAGTGATAATCCTGAGGGCACTTATGATGCATTGAATAAATACGGTTTTGATCTTGTGGAAAGAGCCAAGGAGGGAAAATTGGACCCTGTAATCGGGCGGGATACGGAAATACGAAATGTAATCCGTATTCTTTCAAGAAAAACGAAAAATAACCCGGTATTAATCGGTGAGCCGGGCGTAGGTAAGACTGCGATAGCCGAGGGACTCGCGCAGCGGATCGTACGCGGTGATGTGCCGGAAGGATTAAAAGAAAAAACGATTTTTTCCCTGGATATGGGCTCACTGATTGCCGGCGCCAAGTTCAGGGGTGAATTTGAAGAGCGGCTGAAAGCCGTATTGAATGAGATCAAGAGCAGCGAGGGCAGGATTATTCTGTTCATTGATGAGCTGCATACGACCGTAGGTGCCGGAAAGACGGACGGCGCTATGGATGCAGGCAACCTGCTGAAGCCGATGCTTGCCCGCGGTGAGCTGCATTGTATTGGTGCAACAACACTGGATGAGTACCGTCAATATATTGAAAAAGATGCCGCGTTGGAGAGACGGTTCCAGCCGGTACAGGTGGATGAACCTACTGTGGAGGATACCATTTCTATCCTGCGGGGGTTAAAAGAGAAATATGAAATTTTTCACGGCGTACAGATTCATGACAATGCTTTAATAGCTGCGGCAACGCTTTCTAATCGCTATATCACCGATCGTTTTCTGCCGGATAAGGCCATTGACCTTGTGGATGAAGCCTGCGCATTGATACGCACGGAGATTGATTCCATGCCCGCGGAGCTGGACGACGTGCGGCGCCGGATTATGCAGATGGAAATTGAAGAAATGGCGCTTTCCAAGGAAACAGACACGCTTTCTAAAGAACGGTTGGAGAAACTGAAGGCTGAACTGGCGGAGGCCAGAGAAACATTCAATAGTATGAAAGCAGCCTGGGAGGCTGATAAACAGGAGATCGATGCGGTAAAAAATATCAAAACAGAGATTGATCAAACACAAAGCGATATTGAGACCGCCCAGCGCAATTATGAATATGAGAAAGCCGCAAAGCTTCGGTATTCCGTTTTGCCGGCACTTGAACAAAAGCTGGCAGAAGCACAGAAGAAGAGCGAAGAGCGTGCCGATAAGCCAAGCAACAGCTTAGTGCGCGATACCGTTACGAAGGAGGAAATTGCGGGTATCGTAGCAAAGTGGACGGGAATTCCCGTGGCAAAGCTGGTGGAAGGAGAGAGGGAGAAAATTCTGCACTTGGATGAAATTCTGCACCGGCGTGTGGTTGGCCAGGAAGAGGCCGTGACGAAGGTTACCGAGGCGATTCTTCGATCCCGGGCAGGGATCGGCGACCCGAACCGGCCGATTGGTTCCTTTCTGTTCCTGGGGCCTACGGGTGTGGGAAAAACGGAACTGGCTAAAGCGCTGGCAGAGAGCTTATTTGATGATGAACATAATATGATTCGTATCGATATGAGTGAATATATGGAGAAATTCTCTGTTTCCCGTTTGATCGGCGCCCCTCCGGGATATGTGGGCTATGATGAGGGCGGCCAGCTGACGGAGGAGGTAAGAAGAAAACCGTATTCAGTAGTACTGTTTGATGAAATTGAAAAGGCACATCCGGATGTTTTCAATATTTTACTGCAGGTATTGGACGACGGAAGAATTACCGATTCTCAGGGCCGTACGGTGGATTTTAAAAACACCGTTATCATTCTTACCAGTAATTTGGGTTCTCAGCTGCTGCTGGAGGGAATCGACGCCAACGGCGAGATATCACAGCAGGCAAAAGAGGGGGTTTCCTCTTTGCTGAAGAATAGTTTCCGGCCGGAATTTTTGAATCGATTAGATGAAATTGTGTTCTACAAGCCTCTTCGTAAAGAAGATATGGGCCAGATTATTGATATTATGCTTAAACATTTGGAGGCACGGCTTGCCGATCGTTCTTTAAAGCTGCATATTACCGAAAGAGCAAAAGAGTATATCATAGAACATGGATTTGACCCGATCTATGGCGCCCGACCGTTGAAGCGGTATATCCAGAGCCATGTAGAAACGATGATCGCCCGCACGATTCTTTCAAAAGAACTGAATATCAACGATACGATTACTGTAGATACCGATGAGAGCGGAGTCCTGCAGGTAACGGTATAAGTTCAGGCAGTCAAGACCGCCGGCAGATAAAGCCGGAGGCCTTGACTTTTTACGGATTCTGCCGATATTGGCAAAAATTGCCCTAAATCGTGGCTATTTTATTTTTATTTACATAAAGGAGGCTGCAATGGAAAAACAGTTAATTACACCGGAAATGGTTGCACCATACCGAAAAATGGTGTTGGAGCGTATCAGAAAGGAGCATCTTCGTCGGATTCCTCAGCATAATGGACGGCTTTTTCTTATTTCCACTACATATCCCGGCTATTGGCTGGAGCATACCTTTGATGCACTGGCTTGGGCACAGTCGTATCCCGAGGATGCGGATATCGCCGCTTCGCAGGTTCGCTTTTTTATGGAGCACCAGCGCGAGGACGGCCGCCTTCCCTGCAATATTATTGACGATAGTATTTTGGAGGGGAGAAATGAAATCCACGTATTCTATACCCAGCTGCAGGAGTGCGTTTCCTTTGCATCGCTGTGCTATGAGGCTTGGCAGATGAACCCGCAGGAGGATTTGGGGGCGTATTATACCTCCTGCTGCCGGTGGGATGAATGGCTTTGCCGCAATCGTATGACCCGCGAAACAGGGCTGGTGGAGATGTTCTGCGGTTTTGACAGCGGCCATGATAACAGCAGCCGTCTTTGGAATATGAAGTATCCTACAGGTCCCTGCCGGGAGAAGGCAGAAAACCTGCCGGAGGGATATCCGATAGGCTGTGATTGCGCGCCGGTTATCGCACCGGATATTAACGCCGTATTTTATGGTTCCCGGCGGGCGCTGGCACATATGGCAAGAGAATTGAAAAGATTTGATGAGGCCGCTGCGTGGGAGAAAAAAGCCGAGGAAGTAAAGCAGAGACTTTTGGAGATTTGTTTTGACCCGAAAACCTGTTTCTTTTACGATGTGGATAAGCATGAGCATAAAATACCGGTAAAGAGTATTTCGATTACTTCCTTGTTTTGTGAACATGTATTGGAAAAAGATCTGGCGGATGAAATTTATGTCCGGTATTTGGCTAACTCAAAGGAGTTCGGTACGCCATATCCGTTTCCGTCCGTTTCTATTTCCGATCCGACCTGGCAGCAGCGGCATAAAGGAAATTCCTGGGGATTTTAATCTCAGGGATAGGTGGCGCTGCGTTCTTTGCGCTGGATGGATTTTTACGGCCGCGGAGAAGAGATGAACCGCATGATGCGTGCATGGATCTCCGCTTGGTGCCGGGAGGATATTCTTCGCTTTGGACAGGAGCTGCACCCGATAACAGGCGAGCCTTCCGAGTGTTCCCAGTGGTATTCCAGCTGTATGCTCTATTTCCTGCACGCGCTGCGCCGCTTAGGGCTGGAAGAGTGACTACGGCTTAAAGAGCTCTTTCCCAGGTAATGCGGCAAGAATTCGGATGCTTTTGAAACTTCCTTTTTTAAGGAAGTTTTATTTTTGGAGAAAACAGGCTGTCTTTTCAAGACAGAAGGATTATGGATTTTAAAAATAAAAAATTTTAAAAAAATATCGATTGCCTATTGACTTTCCCGGTTTGAACTCTTACAATAAGGAAAGGTGCTGCGGGAGGAATGGTTCCGGCAGCAAATTAAGAAAAAAGGCGGTAACTACTTATGGCAAAATATGATGTAGCTTGTTATCATTGGTCCAACTGGCATCCTACAGAATACAATGATATAAAGCGCGGTAAGGGATGGACGGAGTGGGAATATACCAAGCGTGCGATTCCCCGTTTTCCGGGGCATGCGCAGCCCAAAATTCCCATGTGGGGATATTTGGACGATTCTCAAATGGATACGGTGGAGCTCCAGATCAATACTGCGGCTGATCACGGCCTTACGGCGTTTATTTTTGACTGGGGCTATCGGGGGAATAATACCGTTCTGGAGCAGTTCCTAAAGGCTCCCAGCCGTAGCCGGCTGAAATTCGGCCTGATGCAGTGCGGCGGCGCAAAGGATTATGACGATACCTTGGGAATGTTTGATTATATTATTAACGAATACTTCAAGCAGCCTAACTACTGGAAAGTGGACGGTGCCTGCTATTATTCCATTTATGAACTGGGTAAACATGTGCATGCCTGGGGCGGGGTGGAAAAAGCCGCTGAGCTGCTGCAGATTTTCCGCCAAAAGGCCGCGGACGCAGGCTTAAAGATTCATTTAGTAGCGGTGGAGTGGGGACTGCAGGAGTTCTGCTGCAAGGAACTGGATCCTAAGGAACTGGTTGAAAAGCTGGGCATCGATGCGCTTACAAGTTATGTTTGGGCGCACAATACCGTTCCCCAGTGGCCCTGCGGCGATTACAGCGAGTGGGCAGAGAGTGCCTATGAAGAGATGAAGAAGATTGAACAAAAATATCCGGTACCGTATCATACGCATGTTTCTATGGGCTGGGATCCTTCACCGCGCTGTCCGGAAACTATGAAGTATTATGAGGGCGGCCCGCTGATGTATCATACTCTTTCGGGAGAATATGAAATTCAGCATACGCCGTATTTTTCCTCCATTATTAAAAACAATACGCCGGAGGAATTTCGGCGTGCTTTGCTGGCGGCTAAGCGTCATATGGATGATACCAATCCCAAAAATAAAATTGTAACGCTATATGCCTGGAACGAGTGGACCGAGGGCGGCTATTTAGAGCCGGATTCGGTAAACGGATACGGGTATTTGGAAGCGATAAAAAGTGTGTTTGGAGAGAACTGATATGAAAAGAGAATATACAGTAGCAGCCTATTACTTTCCCCAGTGGCATCATGATCCTCAGCATGAGGAATTGCTGGGCTAAAGCAGAGATTGGAGCGAGTGGGACGTGTTAAAATATGCCGTTCCTCGTTTTCCCGGACATAACCAGCCTAAAGTTCCTGTGTGGGGATATTTGGATGAATCCGATCCTAAAACCAGTGAAATTCAAATTGACGCGGCGGCAGACCATGGAATCGATGTGTTTATTTATGACTGGTACTGGGATATGAATGGAGAGGATACCGGTAAATTTTTGCATTCTGCCCTGGAAAAAGGTTTTTTAAAGGCTAAAAACAGAAGCAGAATGAAATTCGGTTTGATGCTGTGCAATCACCGGGAACTTTCCCGTGAGCGGTGGGAACTGCTGACAGATTATGTGATTGAAAATTATTTTCACCTGCCGGAATATTGGGAGGTGGACGGAGGCAAGTATTTTTCCCTGTATGAACTTTCTACATTTGTAAAAGGGTTAGGCGGTATGCAGCAGGCGGCTGAGGCCATCGAGTCGTTCCGCAAAAAGGCGGCAGCTAAGGGGTATAAGCTGCATATAAACTTTGTAGAATGGGGATTGCAGAATGAGGCATTGACCGGAAGCGATAAAAATAAAGCTGTGGAGATCTGCAAAGGGGATAGTGTTACCAGTTATGTGTGGATTCATAACTTTGTACCTAAGGCACCGCTTTATGCGCCGTATGCTGATTGGCGTGACGGTGCAGTCCCCTATTGGGAAAAGTTTAGAAATACGTTCTCAGTTGAATATTATCCCATTGTTTCTATGGGGTGGGATTCCAGCGGACGCTTTGATCCGCAGGAAGAATATGTGGCGGATCCCAACGGTGGCTATTATTGTACGATCATGAGTGAGAATACCCCCGAGGAATTTGAAAAGGCTCTGCAGATGAGTAAGGATTTTTTGGATGCCGGCAAAAACCGCAATAAGATCGTGACCTTGTATGCCTGGAATGAATGGACGGAGGGTGGCTATTTGGAGCCGGAGAAAAAATATGGTTACGGGTACTTAGAAGCCATTAAAAAGGTATTCGGCACAAAATAATAACATATGTGCATCCTTGCATAATTAATAGATACAGGATAAATAAATGAAAGAATATTGTTTTAGAGAAGAGCCCTTTGAAATTTACGGCGTACCGCTTTTTAAAAAAAGCGGTATGCTGGAAAGGCTTCCTGCCTCGGTGCGCGAAAGGCTTCCTTCTTTAAAGGACCTTGGCCGGCGCTGCCCGGGGGCAAGACTTCGTTTCCGCACAAATTCGAAAAGAATAAGTCTCTGCGTAAAATTTGAAAAGCTTACACCAGATGTAGGAATGTCACTGATGTCCGCACAAAGCGCTAATGTATTTGCCGGACCTATGCAGTCGGCCGATTATATCGGTCTTATTCGTCCCGTCAATTATTATACGGCTGAAGCTGCCGGCGAGGTCAAAAAAAGCGCAAGGATGGAGGATATAACGATCTTTCTGCCGCGCAATGAAGTGATTACCGATATTATAATAGGACTTGAGTACGATGCATATCTCGAACCTCCTACTCCTTATCGCTATTCTTTGCCGATTTTATATTATGGTTCCTCCATCACTGAGGGCGGCTGCTGCAGTAAACCGGCTAACGCGTATAACGCCTTTATTTCCCGTTGGCTGGATACGGATTACTATAATTTTGGATTTTCCGGTTCGGCCCGCGGCGAACTTGCTATGGCTGATTACATCAATACGATTCCCAAAAGTATATTAGTGATGGATTATGATCATAATTCTCCCAGTGTTGAGCATTTACAGCAAACACATGAGCCTTTTTTTAAACGGATAAGGGAACACGACAGCAAACTGCCTGTCGTGCTTCTTACCAGGCCGAACTTTGATTACGGAGACGCGCCTATCCGCAGAGAGATTATTCGAAAAACCTATCAGAATGCAGTGGAAAAGAACGATAAAAACGTTTATTTTATCGATGGTGAAATGCTTTTCGGTACAGATAACCGCGACGCTTGCACAGCAGATACGATTCATCCCAATGATTTAGGAATGTATAGAATGGCAAAATGCATCTGTCCGGTAATACAAAAAATTCTGACCAAGCAAAACCAAAAAATCGAATAACATA
The DNA here is from genome assembly GCA_900550765.1 of uncultured Clostridia bacterium. Taxonomy (GTDB): domain Bacteria; phylum Bacillota; class Clostridia; order Christensenellales; family QALW01; genus UMGS1322. The sequence continues at coordinate 14,981 of URTC01000008.1, forward strand.
TGACTCTGTTTTTCAGCATTTTTTGTAAATAAAAAACATTAAAATTATTTTAATACCATGAGAGTGTAAAATGCACTCTCATTTTTTTTTGCAAAAACATACTGAAAACAATGTCCATATCGTTTGCTTTATCAACCACCCGGATGCCCGTGTGTCCGAACAGCGAGTAGAGTTCGTTACCCGGGGAACACGTCAAGATACTGATTGTGGCGTCTTTGGACAACTTAATAGAAGCCGACGTACTCGCCGTGAGTAAAATCAAGAACAAGGATATGATGAATAGTT
>URTC01000009.1 GCA_900550765.1 uncultured Clostridia bacterium
TGGCAGGTTTTTCATATAAATCGGTTTTGGTTTTACTGTCATCGGAAAGCAGATAAATCTGCATTCCATTTTCCGGCTGAAGGTATTCATCATAAGCCAATTCCAATCCGCTGCGTCCTACGCGCGTTCCCTCCAGCAAATTCTTATATTTTTCATTTTCCCGATCCTCTACCGTAACAGGTGTTGAATACCCCAGTGTCTGCGCCAGTGCATTTCCATAGGGATAATAACGGATTGGTGTAATGGAATTTCGATCGACCTTGACCCCCTCTATCGCCAACAGCGCATCCTCCTGCTCCTGCGAAAGCTCTCCTTTAAACATCGTAGCAAATATTGCCGTACTTCCGGTAGACTTTTCATACGCTTGCCGAACCTGCGCCGCATCTTCGCCCAATATTTTAGCAATTTGATCGGCAATTTCTCCGGCACGCGCCTCCACCTTTGCCTTTTCGGCATAAACAGTAATGGCATAGTCGTTTTGAACGATCACGCGGCCGTCGCGGTCGAATATTTCACCGCGCTTTCCCTTCAGCGTGCTGGAATAGATTCTGTCATACCAGTTCATTCCCGTTACTACATTGGCAGGAGTCCAGGCCACAAGATAAAACTTGGTTTTTTTATAAACCTCCAGCTGCATCTCATAGGTAAAAGTACCGTATTCAGAAGAAGTAAACGTGGCCGTATAATCATAGGATTTGGAATTTCCGTTATCTACCGAAGCGCCCCTCTCTACAGTTACCGTCTGAATTTTGAGCATATCATATACCTTTTTATGGTATTCCACAAACTCTTCATAGCTGACCCTCCCCTGCGAACCGGGGGTTAGCATATCGTACATCTGCTTATAATCAAACCGGCAAAAAGCATTTAAATACGCCGTAGCGGCACCGTCAAAGGAATTTCCTCCGCAGGAGGTACAAAGTGCCACAAGAATGACCGCGGCAGCACATAGAAAAAAAAGCTTACAAAGGAACCGCTTCATTTACTGCCCTCCCTAATAAGCTCCTGTAGCTGCTCTATTGTATAAGTATTTCCAAAAAAATCCGTAAATGTGCCGTTTTCTGCACGCTCAATTGCGCCATATTTTCCATTCATCACATTTCGATTTTCATCAATAAATAAAAGATACGTTTTTCCGTTTTCAAATTCCGCGGCATTTGGATAAACCACGCTATATTTCTGCGCTCTTTGTGATTTTGTTCCCTGAAATAACGCGTTTCCGCCATACTGCGGAAGAGCAAACACATCACTTACACTGCCCTTCAGTACCGTAACCGGCGTAAATTCCACGGGAGTATATACCTCTATATTATTATCAGCCAACTGATTGGAAACGATTTTTCCCCGTCCGGAAACCGTTGCCGCTACAATATACTCAGCATCCAGCATATCTTCCGCGGAGGCCGGCTGATAGGCAGTTTTTACAGTAAGCTTTATACCCGGTATCGGCAAATACAGGGAAATCTGCGGATAGATAAAATACCCAATCGTAAACACAAGAATAAAAATGATAACGCTGTACAGGGAAACCGGCCTTTTATCAACGCGTTTAATGCTCTTTTCTTCATTTTCCATAATGCCGCCTCCTAAACCAGATTATTAAAAATTATAGCATTATTCCCCCCTGTTGTCAACGAGAATACCCCTGGCGCCGCCGGATCCGGGCCAAACCGCATACCGAAAATTTTTACTTTACAAAGCAGTAAGAAATATATATAATATAAACAATAATATATAAACAATAATGAAAACCCGCTTTAGCAGGACAAGTCTCGCGGCAGAGGCTTTTTCAGAGAGTGCAGTCCGGTGAAAATGCACATTGTCCGCCGCAGCAGATATCCCCTGTCAGGGGCATTGCCGAACAAGCAGTAAGCAATGCTGCCAGCCGCACATTACGCGGCACCGTATGTTTGTACGCGCTATTTGGTGGTTTTATGCCTTGTGCTTTTTTCCAAATGCACAAGGCTTATTTTTTACGGAGGTATTATCGATGTATAAAAAAGTGGACGCCGGCCTCAATTTTATTGACCGGGAAAAAGAGATTCTTACCTATTGGAAGAAACATGATATCTTCAGGCGCAGCACTGAAAAAAATGAAGGCGGCCCTGAATTTACGTTTTATGACGGTCCCCCTACGGCCAACGGAAAACCGCATATCGGCCATATTTTAACGCGCGTTATTAAGGACATTATCCCCCGATACCGCACAATGAAAGGATATCACGTACTGCGTAAGGCCGGCTGGGATACCCACGGTCTGCCGGTAGAGCTTGAGGTGGAAAAACAGCTTGGCATCAGCGGGAAACCGCAGATCGAAGAGTTTGGTATTGAGCCCTTCCTTCAGCGCTGCAAGGAAAGTGTTTGGAAGTACAAAGGCGAATGGGAAAAAATGAGTGACCGTGTAGGGTATTGGGTAGATATGGAACACCCTTACGTCACATATGAAAACGATTATATCGAAAGTGAGGGGTGGGCCTTAAAGACCATTGCCGAAAAAGGTTTGCTGTATAAAGGCCATAAAGTCGTTCCCTACTGTCCCCGCTGCGGAACGGCACTTTCTTCTCACGAGGTGGCGCAGGGCTACAAAGACGTAAAAGAGACCAGCGTTTTTGTTGCTTTTAAAGTAAAAAATGAAGAAAACACCTATCTGCTTGCGTGGACGACTACCCCTTGGACGCTTCCCTCCAACGTAGCGCTTTGCGTAAACGCCAAGGAGGATTACGTATACGCCGAAAAAGACGGCCGCATCTACATTGCCGCCGCGGCTCTGCTGCAAAGCGCCCTTGGCGAGGACTGCACCGTTTTAAAAACCGTAAAGGGCAGCGAACTGTGCGGTATGGATTACCAGCCGCTTTTTGACTTTGCCAAAACCGATAAACGTGCCTGGTATGTAGTTGCCGATGACTATGTAACGCTTGACGCCGGATCCGGCATCGTGCATATCGCCCCCGCCTTCGGTGAAGATGACGCCCGGGTGGGTCGCGAAAACGATTTACCCTTTGTTCAATTAATCAATGCCCAGGGCCGATTTGTTGAAGAAGCCGTTCCCTACGCCGGCATGTTTATCAAAGACGCGGATAAGCACATCATAAAAGACCTTGAGAAAACCGGAAACCTGGTAAAAGCATTGGAATTTACACACAGCTATCCGTTCTGCTGGCGCTGCGATACGCCCTAGATCTACAATGCCAGAAGCACCTGGTTTATTAAAATGACAGCCGTTAAAGAACAGCTGATTCGCAACAACCGTTCGGTAATCTGGATTCCCGAATGCATCATGGACGGCCGCTTGGGTAACTTTTTGGAAAATGTAATTGACTGGGGTCTCTCCCGTGAGCGCTACTGGGGTACTCCCCTGCCCGTTTGGGAATGCGAATGCGGTCACTTCCATACGGTAGGCTCCCGCAGGGAGCTTGCCCAGCTTACCGGCTGCAGTGAGGACATCGAGCTGCATAAGCCTTTTCTGGATCCCCTGACCATTCAATGCCCCAAATGCGGCCGCGAGATGCACCGTGTCCCCGAGGTTATCGACTGCTGGTTCGACAGCGGCTCTATGCCTTTTGCTCAGCTGCATTATCCCTTTGAAAACAAGGAAGAATTTGAAAAACTGTTTCCGGCGGACTTTATCAGCGAAGCCATTGACCAAACACGCGGCTGGTTCTATACGCTGCTTGCTATATCTACGCTTTTATTTGATAAAGCACCTTTTAAAAACTGTATCGTGTTAGGTCATGTAAACGATAAAGACGGCATCAAGATGAGCAAGCATAAAGGCAACGTTGTAGACCCCTGGAGTATTTTAGATAAGCAAGGCGCCGACGCAGTGCGGTGGTACTTCTATACCGGCTCCGCCCCATGGCTTCCCTCCCGTTTTTACAGTGAAGCCGTCAGTGAGGCGCAGCGCAAATACATGGGCACCCTTTGGAATACCTATGCCTTTTATGTGATGTACGCTGAGATTGATCAATTTGATCCTACGGCACATCCATTGGAATACGATAAGCTTTCCGTAATGGATAAATGGATTCTTTCAAAGCTTAACAGCTTAATTTCCTTTGTGGACGAAGGCCTTGAAAATTACAGGATCACCGAAACCGCCCGTGCACTGGGAGATTTTGTAGACGAACTGAGCAATTGGTATGTCCGCCGCGGCCGGGAAAGATATTGGGGCAGTGAAATGAGCCAGGATAAAATCAATGCCTATATGACGCTTTATACTGTTTTAACAACGCTTACAAAACTGACCGCCCCCTATACTCCGTTTGTCGCCGAGGAAATTTACCGTAACTTGGTGTGTTCCTTAGATGCCAGTGCGCCGGAAAGCGTACATCTTTGTTCTTTCCCTGAGGCGAACAAGGAATGGATCGATAAAGAGCTTGAAGAGGATATGGAATATCTCCTTAAAGCAGTAGCTTTGGGACGTGCATGCCGGAATGAAGCCAACATTAAAAACCGTCAGCCGCTGCAGACGCTGTATATCAGCGGCGCCAAAATACTTCCGGAGAAATTCTGCCGGGAGCTGGCCGACGAGCTGAATGTAAAAGAAGTAAAATTCACCGACGACTCCAGTGATTTTATTACCTATACTTTTAAGCCGCAGCTGCGCACGGTAGGTCCTAAATACGGAAAATTGGTAGGCGGTATCAGCCGCTATCTGGCCTCAGCCGACGGCTCCAAGCTCATGAAGGAGCTCAATACAAACGGTGTCCTTTCCTTTTCGCTTGACGGAACAGACATTACTCTTGCACAGGAGGATCTTTTAATTACTCCCGCCAATAAATCAGGCTTTACCGCGCAAAGCGAAGCGGGCATAACTGCGGTGTTGGATACCAATATCACCGACGAATTGCGGCGGGAAGGCTATATGCGAGAGCTCGTTTCCAAGATACAGACCATGCGCAAGGAAATCGGTTTAGAAGTAACAGACCATATTTTGCTCACCCTGACGGCGGATGCTCCTTTAGACGCTATTGCCGCCGAATTTGCCGAAGAAATCAAATCCGACTGCCTGGCCGACGCGCTCACGGTGGGCGCTGCCGGGCCGGACAGCAAGAAATGGGATATCAATGATCTGCAATGCACCATTTCTATTCAAAAGGTATAAGGAGTATGTGGGTAGCAGATAGCTGGCAGGACTATGAACTGTTGGACACCGGTGACGGCATGAAGCTGGAGCGATGGAAAGATATCCTTTTACTGCGGCCGGATCCACAGGTAATATGGCCCTTTACCGAGCAGATAAACAAAAAAAATACTCATGCGGTATACAAACGTTCTTCCTCCGGAGGCGGTTCCTGGGATTTTATAAAAAAAGTGCCCCCTCAATGGAACATTCATTGGCAAGAGTTAACCTTTACCGTACGCCCGATGGGCTTTAAGCATACCGGACTTTTCCCGGAGCAGGCGATAAACTGGGAATGGATGCGCAATCTAATCCGCACTGCCGACAGAGAAATCAAGGTTCTGAATTTATTCGGCTATACCGGCGGCGCCACAGTAGCCTGTGCTTCTGCCGGAGCAAAGGTATGTCACGTAGATGCAGCAAAAAACATGGTAGCTATCGGCAAGGAAAATTTAGCAGCCTCCGGCTAGGAAAATGCACCGGTACGGTGGATAGTTGACGATTGCCTGAAATTTGTTGAGCGTGAAATACGGCGCGGCAATCACTATGACGGCATCATTTTGGATCCTCCCAGCTATGGACGCGGTCCCAGCGGCGAGCTTTGGCACTTAGAGGAAATGCTGTATCCCTTTTTAGAAATATGCGCCGCTGTCCTATCGGCGCGGCCGCTGTTCGTTGTACTCATCAGCATTACCACGGGACTTCAGCCTTTAGTGCTCCGCAATGTGCTGCAAAAAACCGTTTGCAGCCGTTTCGGCGGATATGTGGAAGCACAGGAATTAGGGTTAAGGGCTGCAAAGGGAAATATCATTCTGCCCTGCGGTGCCTCAGGAAGATGGGAAGGAAAATAAGATGTTTGAAATTTTATATGAAGACAACCATATTATCGTAGCAGAAAAGCCGCAGAACATGATTATTGCCGGTGACGATACCGGTGATGCCTCCATGTTTGCCGTTTTAAAAGAATATATCCGTGTGAAGTATAACAAGCCCGGCGACGCCTACTTAGGCCTTGTACATCGCTTGGACCGCCCCGCCGGCGGCTTGGCGGTATTCGCACGAACCTCCAAGGCGGCCGCAAGGCTTAGCCAGCAGTTAAAGGATAACGAGTTAAAGCGCACCTATTACTGCGTTGTACGCGGCGTTCCGAAAAATCCCTGTGACAGGCTGATCCACTATTTAAAAAAAGATATGCGCGAAAATATGGTGTCTGTTGTTCCTCAATCGGTAGAGGGTGCCAAAAAAGCAATTCTCAATTATAAGGTACTGCAAACGATCGATACCGCAGAAGGGCCGCTTTCTCTGATACAGGTACAGCTGGAAACAGGGCGTTCTCACCAGATTCGTGTGCAAATGGCTCACATCGGCTGCCCGCTTTGGGGCGATCAGCGTTATGGTTTTGGGATAAATAAAAAAGGGCAGCAGCTTGCTCTTTATGCGGTAAAGCTGCGGCTCATTCATCCCACTAAAAAAGATTCGATGCAGTTTATCTGTTATCCGCCTCAAATCAGCCCGTGGACGGCTTTTGAGCTGAACATTGAATAGCCGTCTGTTTTATCTAAAAAAATGACTGCAATGCAGTCATTTTTTATTGATTTTCTTTTTCATAAACGCCATATACTGCAGCCAATCGGTCCGGCCTAAAAAATGAATCCCGTCACGCAGGTGATAGCCAATATTCCCCTCATGAAAAGAATCTCCTATATGTGCAGACTCCTTAGGCCCTACAAATCCCATATGCCCGTTAACCTCCCACGCCGGTGACGCCTCGCAGCAACAAAGCTGCTCGGAATACGGATCCGCCCATGCATCCAGGCTGGCGCTGCCCACACTCTAAAAACGAGGTGCGATTGCTCCTAACAAAAAGTGCTGATCAAAAGGCATGGATTACACGTTTTTTGCATACCGATGATAATTTTCACAGAACCAGTAGGGAAGCACTCGGGTAATGCTCTCTATCGTTTCAGCGTTTTCATGTTTTATCCGCTCCAGCGCAGCACCCGCACAGCCGGAATCATTAGAAAACGCAAAGCGAAAGCGCTCATCCTGTGCGGCGCACCAAAGTGCCGTCTTTCCCAGGCGGGAATGTCCGATCACAGCCACATTTTCAGAATCCACCTCGCTGCGCGTCAGCAGATAATCCAATACACGGCTCGCCCCCCAGGCCCACATGGAGATCTTTCCCCAGTCCGTACCGTCGTATTTACGGCGATACATCCCCGCAAGCTTATCAGTAAAATCGCCGTTATCACTGGTAATATCCTGATAATAGACGACTGCCAGCGCAAAGCCGTTATCAAGGATTTCCTCTGCGGGGAAATACATATCGTAAGCATCCGGGCGGAAATTCAGCAGTAAAAACAAGGGATTCTTTTTTCCGTTTTCCGGTATAAAAAGTTTGATAGGAAAAGAAACTTCTCCTTTTTCCGCTGCAAAAGAAATATCAATCGACTCTAACCGAGCATGGCCGGAACAGCATTTTTTATCCACCGCGCGCACTGTTCCTTTTACGCGTTCGGGAGCCTCCGGCGAATATCCGTATTCCTCTCTTCTTAAAATATCCAAAATTTCCTGGCGGCGCACCCGCCAATCCTCTCCGTTTTCCACCCATCTGCCATCGTTTAATTTTAATAATGCAGGAAGTTTCATACTGATTTCTCCTATAAAAATACTTAAAAATATTGTAGTATATTCAATTTCAAAAGTCAATACAGCAAAGATAAGATTTTTATGCGCAAAAGGTATCTCCACCGCATAAAAACTCTAAAAACAGTAACCGTTTGCCTTTCCTATAAATCAGTGGTATAATATGATTATCTGATCATGGCAGATATCTGCCCGGGCAAAAATTTTATATGCCCGAAAAATTTTTGTTTTTACGGAGGTTTCTTCCCATGTGCACAAAAAAAACCAAGGGTATTATCTTAGCCGGCGGCAAGGGTACCCGTCTGTATCCCATGACAAGGGTAATTTCCAAGCAGCTGCTGGCTATTTATGATAAGCCGCTCATCTACTATCCGCTTTCAGTCCTTTTGCTTGCCGGTATCAATGAAATCCTGATTATCTCCACACCGGAGGATACACCGCTTTACAAGCGTTTGTTCGGCGACGGCAGCCGCTTGGGCATTTCTATTTCCTATGCCGTTCAGGATTCCCCCCGCGGTCTGGCAGATGCCTTTATCATTGGTGAGGATTTTATCGGCGAGGACAACGTATGTCTTATCTTAGGAGATAACGTATTTTATGGACAGAACTTTTCTCAGCTGCTTTTTAAGGCTAAGGCAACCGAATCCGGGGCCACCATATTCGGCTATCCCGTTTCCGACCCTCACGCTTTCGGTGTGGTAGAATTTGACGAGGATCGCAAAGTAATCTCCATAGAAGAAAAGCCACAAGAGCCTAAAAGCAACTTTGCCGTACCCGGACTCTATTTTTACGATAATAAAGTGATTGAAATTGCAAAAAACGTGGAACCTTCCCCCCGCGGTGAAATTGAAATCACTTCGGTAAACAATGCCTATTTGAAAAATCGTGAGCTGAATGTTATTTTAATGGGCCGCGGCATGGCCTGGCTGGATACCGGTACGCCTAACGGAATGCTGACTGCTTCTTCCTATGTACAAGCTGTACAATCGCTGCAGGGTTTTTATATTTCCTGCATCGAAGAGATTGCTTGGCGGCGCGGCTTTATTACTACCGAGCAGCTGCGGGCACTGGGCGAAGAAATGAAAGCCAGTGATTACGGCCAGTATATCATTGCTTTGGCTAAACGAAACAAACGTTTTTAAAAGCCTTTCTTCTAAAAACAGCCGTTTTAACCGGCTGTTTTTTCCGGCTTTCCCGGAAATCTTGACTCGTATTTTCCCCCATGTTATAATACATAAAAAGCAACAGGAGGTGTATACCTTGATTCAGCACTTTACAAAAGAAACAGTTCTTACTTTTTCTATTCTCCCGCCCTTGTATCTTCCGTTTTACAATGAATGGGGTGCAAATGCGTACAGCACCTATTCCAAATTCTCCTATGATCCATTCACATTGCGCGCCTCAAGCACCTCAGGCTCTCCCGTTGTTTTAACCGGAACCTGTTTTTTCGGCTTCCTGAACGAGCAGGGCGGCCGGTTCTCGTATGACGGCTGCAATAAGCTGACGATTACCTGCCCTGCCGGCCAAGCGCTTTATTATAATGAAAATTGCAATCCCTACAGTGAATGGCTCGAATATAACCGGGAAATTTTAAAGGATTATACCGCCCCAAAAGCAGAAGCCTTCTGGAGCGGCCTTGAATATTGCACCTGGGTGGATCAAAAACATAAAGCGGCGCAGCAGAATGCAGCAACCTTTCAAGCGCCGCTTTGCGAAGAATTCGTATATGACTATATGCGCCGCGTTAATAAGCTGAAGATGCCGAAGGGAAAACTCACCAATGATGATGGCTGGGATGTTCGTTATTCGGATGACGGAAAGATGTGCTACGGCAACTGGCAGATCGACCGCAACAAGTTTCCGCATATGGAAACATTAGTGAAAGATATGAAAGAAGACGGCTTTCTTCCCGGCTTGTGGTTTGCCCCTTTCACCCTTACCCCCAACAGCGAGTTGGCCAAAAAGCATCCGGAGCTCTTAGGCGAACCCTTCGGCGGATCAGCAGAATCAGAAGCTGTCCGCAGGCTGATGTGTATAAAGCCCGATCCGATCTTAAAGGAGTATTATACAAAAATCTTCTCCTATTATATTGATATGGGCTTTTGCAAATTCAAGCTGGATATGTCCTACGGCAATAAAAGAGAAATGATTGAGCTTTTAAAAATGATGTACACCATCATTAAAAGCTTGAACAGCACGGTAGAAGTGGAAGCCCATATTCCCGATATTTTTGCCTCGCGCTACTGCGATACGGTACGGCTTAACGATGTTATGTTCGATGAAAATGATGCCTGGCGCGCAGTAACTATGGAGCATTACAAAGTCTGCCGCTATTCTTCTTCCGATAAAATATTGAACCTTGACCATTTAGGTACCAACGAACCTCTTCCCGCAGCAGAATTATACCTGGAGCATACCAAAATATTGCTGGATCTGCCCGGGGGATATCCTTGCGTTTCTCTGCTTCCCGATCACTTTGACCAAAGGACCTGTGATGAATTTACCGCACGTATCCGTGCTTGGCATCAGCAAAACAGCAAATAGTCAATATAAAAAAGCATGCCGCCTGCTGTTATTTTGTCCTGCAGCAGGCGGCGTTTTCTTATCTATCCCTATAACAATATTATCTTCGTTCCTCAAGGCTGACATATTCCCGCACAGGTTTAACATTGATATAGGTAGGGCGAATGATCTTTCCCGAATTTTGTATCTCTTCAATACGGTGCGCACTCCATCCGGCAATCCGTGAAACAGCAAAGATCGGTGTAAATAACTCACAGGGCAGCTCCAGCATTTTGTAAATCAGCCCTGAATAGAAATCCACATTAGCGCTGACTCCCTTATACATATTTCTCTTATCTGCAATAATTTCCGGTGCCAGCTTTGCAACAGTTTCATACAACGTATATTCTTTTTCATACCCTTTCTCCAATGCAAGCTTTCTGGCACAGTTCATTAAAATATCTGCCCGGGGATCGGATTTTGAATACACCGCGTGGCCCATGCCGTAAATCAGCCCTGCTTTATCAAAAGCCTGCTTATCTAAAAGCCTAACCAAATAATCCTTGATTTCATCCTTATTCTCAGTATTGATGGAATTCTGCATATCCTCAAACATACGCACCACTTTAATATTAGCACCGCCATGCCGCGGGCCTTTTAAGGATCCAAGTGCCGCCGCTACCGAAGAATAGGTATCCGTTCCGGAAGACGTGACCACATGCGTGGTAAACGTGGATTTGTTTCCACCGCCATGTTCGGCATGCAGTACCAATGCCAAATCCAGAATGCTGGCCTCCAAATGCGTATATTCCCCATTCTCCCGCAGGATATGCAAAAGATTTTCCGCAGTAGAAAGCTCCGGTTCCGGCAAATGAATAAATAAACTTTTCCCCTGGTGATAATGCTGATCGGACTGATAACTGTAAACTGCCAGCAACGGAAACATAGCAATCAGCTGCATACTCTGCCGCAGCACATTCGCCACAGAAATATCATCCGGATTTTCATCATAGGCATAAAGTGCCAGTACGCTACGGGAAAGCACATTCATCATATCCCGGCCGGGAGCCTTTAAGATCATATCCCGCACAAAAGAGGTTGGCAAACTTCGATACTCGGAAAGCTCTTGGGTAAACCGATCAAGCTGCGCTCTGGTAGGAAGCTCTGAAAATAGCAGCAAATAAACGGTTTCCTCAAATCCGTAACGGCCATCCTTCATAAATCCGCTTACAATATCCCGAATATTAATTCCCCGATAATACAGCTGTCCCTGGCAGGGAACGGCAGTGCCATCGGAAAGCTTTTCCTTAGCTTTTATGTAAGAGATTTCCGTCAATCCGGTAACAACGCCGTTACCGTTCATATCGCGCAAGCCTCTGTTTACATTATGCTCAGCATACATTTCCGGCTGAATATGGTTATTCCGGCAGGATTGCTCTGCCAGCTCTCTGATATAAGGGGTAATCTCTGAATATGATGTCTTCATTCTGTCCTCTCCATTCTGTCTAAAATAAAATTTCTGCTTCTCTTTTGCCAACAAGACACCCGCGGCAAAACAGATCAATGCAGCAAGCCGTCATCCTCCTTAAAAATTTCAAAGGCAGCACACGGCATGCCCGTGGAAGAACCCAAATTCGCATGCTCAGCATCAGCCACATGCATATAGGCATACCGCAGCGTAACAGGCTCTTTTACACCTTTAAAAATCACAGTATCCTCACTTACGATCCTTCCGCGCACTTTTTTATATTTACCGTCCGCCCCTGCCGCCTCAAAACCGGTAAGCTTTTCTCCGGAAAGCAACGTCAGTCCGTCGCCTACATAATCAAAATGCACGGTCACAGCATCTTCATCAAAGCGCCAGCAGCATGGAACAGGGCTTGCGGCATATTCAATATTTCCAATTCCGTATTCATTGGCCAGCACGCAGAGCGCTGCTCGCTCACCTACCGGTTTTTTATACGGCGGATGCGCCCAATCAGCATTTTCTTCTCTGCCGCCCACATCCATGGAAACGATCATATGGCAATTTTCCAAAAGTCCCAGCATCTTATACTGCGCATAGCGCACCTCTTCGATCTTCTTCCACTGCTCAATCCCCGGGCCACAGTGAGAGGATATCTGTACGTAATAAAACGGAAAATCTGTTTCAAACCGGCGGCGCAATTCCTCCACGTACCATTTTAACTGGTAAGGATACGCCTGATACCTCCACTGCTCACTTTCTCCTTGATAAAACAGCATTCCCTTGATCGTCATTTTCTGCAAAGGCGCCATCAACGCATTATAAATACCGGCCAACGGAATATTCTCTTTTTCCGGTTTCGTATAGCCCATCGGTGCCACCAGCTCAGGCATAATCAGCTCCATCATGGGTGAACCGCCGGAGGCAGCGGAAACAATGCCCAGCGGAACGCTTGCCTGCATTGTTCGGGAAAGCTTTTTAGCAAAGAAAAATCCCATAGCCGACATATCTAAAATATCTTCCTTGCCGGCAATTATCCGCCAGGAGCTCTTTTGGGGCTCCGGCAAATCAAACTGCGGCACAAGCATACATTCAGGATGATCGGTCGCATGGCAGCGCTGTTGCTTGATGACGCGGATATTATCCTTAGAAAAAATATCCTGCATTTCCTCATCATAAATTCCTTTTCCGTTGCTGTTGGCCGACTGCATCGTCAGCTCCGCATTGCTTTGACCGTTAATGACCCAAACATCCCCAATCAAAACATCTTCTGCGGTGATTTGATCCGTTCCGTCTGAAAGCTGAAGCCTCTGCGGCACAGTATTTGCAGGCATCGGCGGCAAATACAATTCCCAGGTAAGGGTCTCATCCACCTGTCCCCAGGCCTCATACGGGCCGAGTACCGCATAGATTACATCGCCTTCGGCCGCGCCTTTTCCCCAAAGACGCACCGGAACATCACGCTGCAAAACCATATGATCGCCCAGCGCGTTGGCAAGCCTGAATTTTTCCATTTTAATTCTCTCCTTTATAGGTAATAAGTTCGGGATACACCCGTTCCTTTTCTAAGGTCAAAATACAATATGTCCCCTGATAGCCTCCCCGCGGTCTTACAGGCGAACCGGGATTGATGAACCATCTTCCGGAATAAAAAGAAATCTCCGGAATATGCGTATGGCCATAGAGTACAATATCCGCCCCCGCCGCTTCGGCCGCACGTGCAAGAAGAGCACGCCCGCTGTCAACACCGTATAAATGTCCATGTGTACAAAAAAGCACATGTCCATTAATTTCAATAATCTGCACATCTTTTCCGTCATAATCGCAGTTGCCGCGCACCGAAACCATCGGACAAGCAAGTACAGCTGCCAGATCCTGTACCTCCCGGAAACCGTCTCCCAGATGGATCACCATGTCCGCTTTTTCAAAAAGCCGGTAAAGAGGGATCAACAAATTGGAATGATGCGTGTCACTTACAATATAGATCTTCATAGCTTGTCCGCCAGCGCACGAAGTGCTTTGCCGCGGTGACTTAAACGATTTTTCTGTTCCGGGCTCATCTCTGCACTGGTACAGTTGTATTCGGGCACATAAAAAACAGAATCATATCCAAACCCGTTTTCTCCTTTTTCTTCATACCCTATTTCGCCATAAAAACGGCCCTCGGCGGCAATAGTTTTTCCATCAGGCCAATAAAGAACGGCCGCGCAGGCAAAGTACGCGCTCCGGTCTGTCATGCCTTCCATATTTTTCAGCAGCAGACGGCGATTCGCTGCATCTGAAGCATTCTGCCCATCCTTAGCAGCATACCGTGCGGAAAAAACCCCCGGGGCACCGCCTAAAGCGTCTACACAAATGCCGCTGTCATCCGCAAGTGCCGGCAAGCCGGAGATTTCCGCTATTTCACGGGCCTTTTTCAGTGCATTTTTATAAAAAGTATCGCCGTCCTCTATCGTATCGTGCTGAATCCCCGCGTCCTGCAAAGTGATGATTTCTTGAAAATAAGGCTGCAGAATTTGCTTGATTTC
>URTC01000010.1 GCA_900550765.1 uncultured Clostridia bacterium
TGAAGCAGTGTCAAGGCCTCGGATACCCGAAACTGAACAGGCCCAAAAGAAATTGCTTCCGTAAAAATGGTAATACCGGCATAGAGAGCCGCTATGACGGCGCCGCGTACCAGCTGTTTTACTGTAATCTTCATTTTTTCTCTCCTTAGTTTTGTTTTAAGACAGGATGGTTTCGAACTGTCTGCTTTGCTGATATTATACCGCAGCCGGCAAAATCCGTCAATTCCGCTTTTTAACTTTAGCAAGCAGGGAAAACAGAAGCAAAAACACAAGGTTTGCCAGCACGATACCCGCACCGGCAGGAATATAAGAAAACGCATAGCTGGCCAGCATTCCTACAAGAAACGCCGCAACAGAAACACCTGCCGAGCAAAGCATTACGCTGCGGAAGGTTCTGCACACACGCATACTGGTAATAGCCGGGAAAATGATCAAACCCGAGATCAGCATCGTTCCCATTACCCGCATGCCCACCACAATGGTTGCTGCCGTAAGCAGGGCAACCAGCAGGTTGAAGGGCCGGGTCTTTGTGCCGGAGGCCCGGGCAAAGTCTTCATCAAAAGTAACGGCAAAAATACGGTGATAGCATAAAAGAAATACCAGCAATATGGCGCTGCACAGAAGAGCGGAAATCACAACGTCACTCTTGGTTACAGCCAAAATGCTGCCGAACATATAGCTATATACGTCCGTATTCATTCCCCCCGAAAGCGAAGCAGCGGTAATCCCCACAGCAATCGAAGTGCTGGAGATCAGCGCAATGGCCGCGTCGGAATTCATTCTGCTGTTCTGCCGCAGCTGCAGCAGCAGGAATGCTGCCAGAATCATCACCGGCACCGCCACATACAGCGGCGCGGTATTCAGCGCCAGTGCCACCGTCATAGCACCGAAGCCCACATGCGAGAGGCCGTCGCCGATCATGGAATATTTTTTCAATACCAGCGTAACGCCTAACAGCGAAGAGCACAAGGATACCATAATCCCTACGGCAAACGCCCGCAGGATAAAAGCATAGGAGAACATTTCCTTTATAATTTCAATCATGATCCCTGCAGCACCTCCCGGTAAAATGAATGCCCAGCTCGGTATGAAGATACTCCTCCGTAGTGCCGAAAAAGCGTACCTTGTGATCAAGGTGAAGAACCTTGCCTGCATATTTCAGAGCCGTTTCTACATCATGCGATACCATCAGCACCGTAAAACCGCGCTCCCGATTCATCTGATAAATCAAATGATACAGTTCCTCTGTAACGATCGGATCAAGACCTGTAACAGGCTCATCCAGCAGCAGCAGGTTTTCCGCCGCACAAAGCGCCCGCGCCAGCAGCACCCGCTGTCTTTGTCCGCCCGAGAGCACGGAAACCGGTTTCTCGCGGATATCCAAGATATCCAGCCGGCGCATGTTCTCCAGCGCCTTCCTCTTTTGGCTTCCGGAGAAAAATGGCCGCATCCCCAGGCTGTTCAGGCAACCCGAGAGCACTGTTTCCCACACAGAAGCCGGAAAATTCTTTTCAATGCCGCTTTGCTGCGGCAAATAACCGATCCTTCCGGCCTCCGGCGCAAAGGTCACGCTTCCGCTTTTTTTAGGCACCAAACCTAAAAGACTTTTGATCAGCGTACTTTTGCCGGAACCATTGCGCCCTGCAATACAGATATATTCGCCTTTTTCTGCGGAAAAGGAAACATTGCTCAGCACCTCCACACCGCCAAAGGCTACGGTAAGTTCTTCTGCTTTAACAATCATTTTGTTGCATCCTTACATATTTTTTTAAATTTTCAAGGTTCCCCTGCATTAAGGAAAGATACGTCACACCTTCCTCCAGTTCTTTTTTAGAAACATTGTGGCAGGTATGCAGCAGCAACAGAATCGCACCGGTCTCCTCGGAAATCACCTGTGCGATTCTGGGCTGCGTCAGTTCTTCATAAAACACAGCCGGCAGCTTTTGCTCCCTGACCTGCTGAATCATTTCAATCACCCGCGCGGCGCTGGGTTCGGCTTGAGAAGAACAGGAATCAAAGGCGGCAATAAAAGTCAAATCATAGCGCCGGGCAAAATACGTCATCGAAAACCGGCCGCCATGGCAGAGCACCCGGCTCTTGAGTTGAGCGACAACCGCCGAAAACTCTTCATCCAGCGCATGGAGCTGTGCGATATACGCCTCGGCGCGTCCGGTATAATAGCCGCTGTTTTTCGGATCTTCCTCACACAAGGCGGTTAAAATATTTTCCGCCATCATAACCGCCCGCAGCGGATCGGTCCAGATATGCGGATCCATTTCTTCCTGCTCTTCATGGGCATGCGCATGTTCTTCATGGTCCTCGTGTTCACAAAGCGCAATGTCCTGCGAAACATCCACCACGCGCACACTGTCGTCCAATCCTTCGATGACCGTCTGCGCCCATGCTTCCATATAAGGGCCGGTGTATACGAACAGATCGCTTTTTGTAATCGAAAGGATATCGCTGACCGAGGGCTCATAGTTATGACTTTCCATGCCCGGCGGCAGCAGCAGCGTTACCTCTGCTCTTTCACCGGCGATCTGCCGGCAAAAATCATATTGCGGAAAAAGCGTAGCAGTAATCTGCAATTTTCCGCTTTTTTCTTCCCGCGGCGCACACCCAACAGCAAGACTTACCGCCAGTAAACATAAAATGATCCTCCGCAATTACTTTTCCCCGCATTCTTTACAGATTCCGTAAAATACAGTACGTGAGCTGTCAATCAAAAAGCCGTGCTCCCGGATCACATGCTCCCTGATTCCATCCAAATGAGAACAGGCAAGATGCTCCAGTTTTCCGCAGGCTACGCATTTTAAATGAAAATGCTCTCCGCAGCTTTCGGAGACCTGATAGCACGCACTCTCCCCCGCACTGGAGAGATATTTGCGCAAAGTGCCTTCTTTTACCATGGTGTCAAGCTGCCGATACACGGTAGAAAGGCCGATCGTACTGCCTGCGTTCTTTAAAGAAACGGCGATCTCCTCCGCGGTAAAATGTGTATCCCCCTTTTGCTTTATGACCTGAAGAATTTCATCCTTCTGTTTGGTATGATAACTGCGCGGCAAAATGTTCATCCTCTCCGGTTAAAAATTAAAAATGATTCTCAATTTCAAAAGCATATTATACGCTTTTCCGCACGGATGTCAAGCAGAATAAATTTAGTTCTTTTTTTTTTAGGCTAAATGTGTTATGATAATAGAGTAGTAATTTTTGAATTGCGAGGCAGTTTTATGAGTGATTTTTTCAGCAGCATCGGCCAGGCTTTTTCCAACAGCCTGCTTGCAAACATCAGCTGGTTTGACGTGCTGGATATCGCCATTATGACGGTAATCATCTATCAGGTGCTCAAATTTTTCAAGCATACCAAGGCCATCCATGTACTGAAAGGGCTGGCGCTGCTTATCATTGCACTGGCCGTAGCCTCCTGGCTGGGCCTGCCCACCATCACCTGGATGCTCAGTTCTATCTTTACTTCGGGCGTCATCATTCTTGTAATCATGTTTCAGCCCGAACTTCGCCGTGCCTTTGAAAACTTGGGACGGGGCCATTTTTTTGATACCATAGAAGAAGACCTGGACGCCGAAAAAAATGTCAATGAACTGGTAAAGGTCGCCGACAATCTTTCCCGGCGGCGTGTAGGCGCGCTGATAGTCCTTACAAAAAAATCGGATTTAAAGGACATCATCGCTACCGGTACAACGCTGGATGCCCAGATTTCAGCGGAGCTGATCGAAAACATTTTTGAGCCCAACACCCCTCTGCATGACGGTGCTATGATCCTTACCGGCTCACGCGTCGTTGCCGCGGGTTGTTTTCTTCCGCTCTCGGAAAATAACAATATCGAAAAATCCCTGGGTACACGGCATCGGGCGGCACTGGGCATGAGCGAACAGTCCGATGCACTGGTAATCGTCGTCAGTGAAGAAACAGGCGTTATCTCCGCAGCGCACGGCGGCAGCTTCCAGCGCTATCTGGATCTGGAAATGCTGCGCAAGCTGCTTACGGAAACCTATACCGAGCAAACAAAAGCAAAAGCACAGCCTTTATATATAAAGCTGTTTACCAAACTCTTCGGGAAAGGAGATGCTGCAAATGACACCGACGATTCAACCTCCGCAGAAGAATAAAAAATCCGCACGGCCGCTGCGGTCCTATCTGACAAACAACTTGGTTCTTAAGATATTATCCCTCATATTCGCAGTAATTTTATGGAATTTTGTTATTACGGAAACCAACCCGGCGCGGACGAAAAATATTGCAGAGATCACCGTTACCGCCAATGGCGCCGATGAACTGGCCTCACGCGGGCTGATTCCAAGAGATGATCTTTCCGCCAATCCCATTACCGTTACGGTAAAAGTAAGCGTAGCGCACTCGGATTACAAATTCATCAATGAAAATACGATTTCCGCCAGCATTGATCTGACAAAAGTGACCAAAGAGGGGGCCAACAGCCTCCCGGTGATCATCTCTTTTAATAATATCGGTGATGTAAGCCTGGTTTCCGTCACCCCTGCCAGTGTCAACCTGACTATTGACAAACTTGTTTCCAAGGATGTTCCGGTAAGCATCCGAACTGCGAACGAATTGGCCTCTAATTTAATCTCCCTGCAGCCAGAGTATCCCGAAACCGTTTCGATTACAGGCGCCAGCTATTATGTGGACCGTATTACCAGCGCGGTAGTGGATGTAGATCTCGCCTCTTTAAGCGACGGGGATATTGTCTCCTCGATTTGCCATTTTGAAGACGAAAATGGCAATACTATCCGCTTCAACGGCATACGCATTACTGCCGACATGGATATCCAAACGGTCAAAGAAGTTCCCGTTGCCCTTGAAAACGCAGTAGCCAATACCGATCTTTTAGCACAGGGATATCAATTCAACGGCATCTCTGCGGAAAAGGTCCGCATTTGCGGCCATAAGGACGCAATAGAAAAAATTTCTTCCGTCTCCCCCGTACCGATCGATCTTACCGGCAAAGACGCCGCCTTTACCGAAGCGCCGCTCACCTTCAGCCTGCCGGAGGGAATCTCTTTAGTACCGGGGCAAAATCCAACGGCAAAGATCGATATCATTGAAGCCCAGCAAAGCGTTACCGTGGAGCGTTCCATCACCGTATCCGGTCTGACGCCCGGCCTTACCGCCAGCATCTCCAACGGCTCCGTGACCCGCCGAATCACCGCAGACGGCGTCATCAACCTAACGGCTACCGTTACTTTAACGGGACCTGCCTCCAGCTTGAATGAAATCGACCAAAATGACGTAATCATCCGTCTCTCCCTGCTGCAAAAGGAACCCGGTACTTACGATCTGCAGCCGGTTGTCGTACTGAGCTCCGCACTGGGTACCGAGATCACTGCACAGCTGATCTCTCCTTCTCAGCTTTCGGTAACAATACGCTGAAAAACCTGGAGTTTGTCACAAAACCGTCTTTAAAAACAGTTCTTAGTAATAAAGGGAGAACCTATGGAAAAACAACTAACCGCGTTTCTTGACAGCTTTTTAAAAATGGGCGTTCCCGGATACGACTGCATTGTTTATAAAAACGGTCAATGCCTCTACCGGCACCAGAACGGATACGCCAGCCTGGAGGATAAACGTCTTCTCACCGGCAGAGAACGCTACAATGTATACTCCGCCTCCAAGCCCCTTACCTGCGCGGCGGCTATGCAGCTGTATGAAAAAAAATATTTTTCCCTAAAGGATCCGTTATCCGAATACATGCCCGAATTCGCCCAAATGACAGTGCAAACGCCAACCGGACTGCAAAAAGCTACAAAACAGATCCTGATCCAGGATCTGTTTCAAATGACGGCGGGGTTCGGCTACGATCCCTTGTGCGCCTCTGTGCAAAAAGCAAAAAAAGATACGAACGGCAGATGTCCTACACGGGAAACCGTCGCTTATCTGGCGCAGGAACCGCTGCTGTTCGAACCGGGGGCGCATTGGAGCTATGGCTTTGAACACGATGTCCTGGCCGGACTGATCGAAGTACTGACCGGTCAAAAATTCGGACAGTACGTAAAACAAAATATTTTTGATCCGCTGGGTATGCATCATTCTACCTTTTTACTGCCGGAAGAAGAGCTGGATACCATTGCCCCCCAATATTATTTCAATAATGAAAAAAGCGCAGCGGAAAACTGCGGTAAACAGATCCGCCGTTATAAGCTGGGCAGCATGTATGAAAGCGGCGGCGCAGGCTGTATTTCCACAGTGGAGGACTATATGAAATTCTTAGAAGCGCTGCGCAGAGGCGACAGTATTCTGAAAAAAGAAACGATCCGGCTGATGCAGACGGACCGGCTGAACGATATTACTCACAGGGATTTCTGGCATTCCGATTACGGCTATGGCCTGGGGCTGCGCTGTCCGCGGGAAGGATGTATTCCCACGGACTTCGGCTGGGCCGGAGCAGTAGGAATTTTTTTAGCGGTGGATCCGGTCTATCAGGTAAGCGTATTTCATGCCCAGCATATTCTCAATCCTCCCAACAACGGCATCAAACATCAAATCATCCGCATCATTAACGATCCCGATTCTTCAGGATTAGAAGAGATCGCAGACGGCGAGCGCAGACTGTTTGCACAGAAAGAAAAGATCCGGTCATAAACCGCGCCCTCTCATAAAAGTCTCTCCCCCGGCTCCCTCTGAAGCGGGAGCTGGTAGACTGAGGGAGAGAGTAACGCACCGTAATGTCATCTACTCCCCCTCAGTCACCTGCGGTGACAGTTCCCCTCACAAGGGGAGCCGAAGGCGAATATGGTCAAGGACTTTTAAGCGGGAAAACAAAAAAAGCGATCATTTAACATACTTTACAACAGGAAGAGTCTAAACAGATATTTCAACATACTTTAACATCAAAAAATTTTTTCTGCTGTTGTAAGTGATCCAAAATTTATATTCAAAGTCCTGTGCTTTGTATCACAACCACTCCGGCTCTCCTTGTAAGGGGAGCCGGTCGCCCTCTGATAAAGGAAAACAGCCAAAAGTATATTCCGCCGGCATTTCTCTAAAAGCTTTATTCCGTCGTCATACTCTGGGGAATAGCCATAACCCAGGATTGGAATTCTGTTGTTTCCTCTCCCGAATAAGCCATCCCCTCAAAAACATAACAAGGCAGAATATGCGTTCCGGGATCCGAAATATCCCCTGTATCATAATAAACCAATCGCACATCGTCCAAAATAATTTTATCAATTTCACCTATTGTAAGATCTTCAAAACTATTTTGTGCATATTCGCTTCGAATTAAGGAATACGCTTCCTCAAAATCAAGCGCAGTAACGGTTCTGTCAAATGTATAATCCGAATACCTGGCAAAAATTTTTAATAATCCCTGATTATCATATTCCGTACGTATGAAAGAACTTCCGTATACCGTATAACCGTCTATTTCCCGATAAAAACTCGGCCCAAAACTAAGAACGATTGGTTCGGTTTCTCCATCCGATCTCCGTCTGCCGCTTTGACCGCCTTGATAAAAATTATCCGGCATCAAACCAAGTTCCGTTAAATCATTTTCTGCAATCGGAATTAACTCTTCCAGTGTAAAGTTTACAGACTCTCTTAAATCCCTTTTATAACGAAATGAATAAGAACCATCCGGATACATTGTAAGCCTTTTATCCGCAGTGTCATAGTCCGTACTATAGGTATACTCTGTAATACTATAATTTCCTATTTCAAAAATTTCCAAAAGGCGATTCGTTTTTTCGGTCATTTGGGGTGAAATGATTTTATAAATATTTAATTCTTTCCCGAAAATTTCTTCAATTTTTTCCTGCGGAATTTGATTTTCAATCGTTTCCGGTAAACTATGATGAATAGAAAGCTCCTCCGGAAATACAATAGGTTCAATTCTATTGTTATGAGATATCAAGAAAAAGCTGCTCACTGCCACACAAACCAGTAGCGCAACTGCGCCCCCTGTTATTAAAAATTTTTTATTCATATTTACCCCTTCTTCCCTGCAACATAATACTCATCAAACAAAATACGTTCCGTCTCATACGTTCCTGCGTTTGGATAATAATTATAAATAGTATCAAACTGCGCTTCTTCTACATACATTACCCGTAATAAAGCAGGATTATCCCCAAAATTCGAATGATATTCACCTGCTTGAAAATACGCCTCTATAATGGTTTCTCCTTCGCGCAATCTTTTCCCAAAGTCCTCCATTTGCGGCGTATTTAAATAACTTCTTGTTGCATAGCCCATCACAATATTGGCTCCTTGCATTCTTGTCTTTAGCTCTTCATCCGAACCAGTTAAATAGTTACAAGTATACGCGCACACCCATTTTGTTCGGGCGCTGCCGTAACCAAATCGGGCGTCATCAAACATAAACTCCGGTAAATTATGTTCCAATATATTATCTTTATGCTGTTCTCCATTAGGTCCATAATCAAAATGCATTTTTGCATCTACTCCATGCCCCACAAATAACATAAAATCCACATCATCTATGTTGTCTTTACTGATATAATAAATAGATTTTGACATAAAATCATGCTTAGTTGCTTCACTATCTTTTCGGTTAAATAAAATTGTTCTATTATTAGGAAGTCCCTCATATCCGGCAGAAACTGCTTGTAAAAATGCATCTGCACATAGCGTAGCGGACCCTCTATAACCATAATCACAATTTTTAGTCTTAACTCCAAGGATTGATTCCGTTCCATACCGAGAGGATGAAGCACCGAAATATTGTGTTCCGGTAACATTTACAGATTCGTTTTTCAAATACCATTTATTATTATCCGCTGCGGTTACTCGTTGCATAGTAAGAGCCGTTCCCGGCGTTGCATTTTGTACGCCGACCGAAGAATATTCCGACTGACTATTGCATTTAATAAGCTTGTATGAATTATCAAACTGCCGAACAACATACCAACGGTCTAACGAATTAAAATTCATAGACGTACCGGAAAATATTTTATTGCTTTGGTCTTTTTGATGAATCTTGTATTTGCCGTTGCCTTCATAAACAAAAGTATAGCGTTGCGAATAATGCGAATAAAATTTATTTGCCGCCACACTGTTATCCTGCAAGGTATGTACATATAAATTTGTCGTTCTGTTTTTTACATAATAACTGTTGCCGCTGATAATCCCCGGCGTGGGGCTATTTGGCAAAGAAACCGTTACCTGGCAATATCCCGCGGCATTTCCGGAATAAGCGGTAATCGTAGCTGTACCGGGAGTAATTCCCGTTATTTTACCGCTTTGATCCACTTCTACTACATCTGGGTTGGATGAATAAAAGGATACGGAAGTAGCGCTGGTATATATATATGCTTCTTCACCTATCACAATATTTTTTGCATTCGGCGTAACGGGCAATGTTTCATAAGAATCCTCATAATATCGAATAGACACATTATCTATATACAGCACTTGTCCTTCAACAACGGGTAAGGTATCCAGAATAACATTAAAAGTGCCTGTAGTATCTGCAATATCTCCTGCGGATACATCAATGTAACCCTTATATTGATAAAACAAATTACTGGATACAATAACAAAACCGCTTACATTAGCATAATAATTGCCGTCGGGATTGAGTTTTATAAACGAATTAGCTTTCGTTCCCCGTACAATCAATCTTCCTCCTATATAGGATTGATCCGGGATTGCATTCGCCGCAACATATAGGCTGATCTCATAACGTCCCGGCCCATTCGCTTTCACCATATCGTAGATATTTAACGCCGGTGAATGCCATGTTTGGCTGCGCCCGGTAAATTTTAAAGATTTATTTCCCGTATAACTTCTTTCACTGGAAATCGACAGTGAACCTCCATACGGGCACTTCCACTCACTTGGAACCGCGGAAGTTTCAAAATCACTGGCGGCTGCGGAAACCAGGTTGTCGCTTATGGCCGCTGCGGGTATAGAAATTCCCCCAAACACCATAACCAAAAGTACAATGGTAACAAGGATTGAGATTTTTTTCATTCTATATCACCTCTTCCATTATTTTGCCATTCTATTTTGTAAATGTCAATCCTAAATTAAAAATTTTTTAAAATTTTGTCAATCATTTCCCGCTTGCGAACACGGCCGCAAACCCCTTGCCGTATGCATAAAAAATGTGTATACTGATAGCATAGGGAGGACTTATTCTATGACCGAAAAAATTTTCCGAAGTATTCTGCTGGCGTCCATGGCAGCGCTGCTGCTGTGCGTAATTCTGATTTTAGGGGTTCTTTACAGCCATTTTAACGATCAGCTGGCCGAGGAAATGCAGAACGAGCTGGCTTTTATCGCCTCAGGGATCGAAGCTTCGGGCGAAGAATATTTAGCCGGTGTTTCCAGTCAAAATCAAATCGTATGGCTTGCTCCTAACGGTTCCGTACTCTATAGTTCCGGGGAAGTCGGCGATATTTCACAGAATGCAGAAGTTCGCAGCGCCTTTGAATCCGGCTTCGGGCAGCACGAATACGCCGTATCCTTTACCCAGCGCTCCCTGGCCTGTGCACAGCGTCTCTCCGACGGATCTGTTATCCGCCTCTCCAGCCTGCAGTATCCCGCCTGGATCTTAGCACTGAGTATGCTGCAGCCGCTGATCATTATTATTGCCGTAATCTTTGTACTTTCCCTATGTTTGGCCTTTGCACTTTCCAAAAAAATCATGCGCCCGATTTTGGACATTGATCCGGAAAATCCCCATCTGGGAGAAGAATACCAGGAACTTTCGCCGCTGCTGCATCGCATCAGCCGCCAGAATCAGCTCATTCAGCGGCAGATGACCGATTTAAAGAGAAAGCAGGAGGAGTTTCGTGCCATTACCGAAAATATGGCCGAGGGCTTTATCGTGGCCGGAAAATCCGGGGAAATTTTGCTTTACAATTCCAGCGCCCTGCTGATGCTCGGGCTCGGCGGCGCGGCACCCGATAACAGCATCTTTACCTTGAGCCAAAATACCGTATTCAACCGCGCCGTACAGGAAGCAATGCAGGGCCGGCACTGTCAGAAGGAATTTGAAGAAAACAACCGTGTATACCAGCTTTTTGCCAATCCGGTAACCGTAGATAAGACGCTTTCAGGCGCAGTGATTATGCTGCTGGACATCACCGAGCGCGAACAGCGCGAAGCCATGCGCAGGGAATTTACCTCTAACGTATCCCACGAACTTAAAACACCGCTGACTTCTATTTACGGTATTTCCGAGATTCTGGCCAACGGTCTGGTTCGCAATGAGGACATTCCCCGCTTTGCTAAAAGTATTTATGATGAAACCGGCCGCCTGATTACCCTTGTAAACGATATTATCAAGCTCTCGCAAATGGACGAAAATTCCATTTCAGCACAGAAAGAGCCGCTTGACCTGCTTGCCGTAGCCCAGCAGGTAACGATGCGTCTGCAGAATATTGCGGAGGAAAAGCACATCGCACTCTCCTGTGAAGGAACTTCCTCCGTTATCTTGGGAATTCCGGGAATTATTGAAGAAATGATCTATAATCTGGCCGATAACGGCATGAAATACAACACAGAAAACGGTTGGGTTAAAATAATCGTAGGCCAAAGAGATTGCCGCCCCTATCTCACCGTCAGCGACAGCGGCATCGGAATCTCCCCCCAGCATATCGACCGGATTTTTGAACGCTTTTACCGGGTGGATAAAAGCCATTCCAAGCAGGTAGGCGGTACAGGTCTGGGGCTTTCCATTGTAAAGCACGGCGCTAATTTTCACGGCGCAGTGCTGAGCGTTCAAAGCACACCCGGCCGCGGAACCGCCATCACCATTACGTTTCCCATACAGAAAGAAGGTATAGAAGCATGATAAACACCATATTATTTGATTTAGACGGAACTTTACTCCCGATGGATCAGGAAGTTTTTACAAAGGAATATTTCCGCCTGCTGACGCAGACGGCGGCCAGCCGCGGATATGAAGCGAAAAAGCTGTGCGATACCACCTGGCAGGGAACTGCCGCCATGGTAAAAAATGACGGACAAGCTTTGAATAAAGAAGTATTTTGGAACATTTTCCTCTCTGTTTACGGGCAGGAAGCCGCAAAAGATATTCCGTTTTTTGAAGCGTTTTATAAAAACGAGTTTAACGGTGTAGCCGCTGTTTGCGGAAAAAATCCCCTGGCAGCGCATATCGTAGAATATGCCCGGAACCGCGGCTTTCATGTAGCGTTAGCAACCAACCCGCTGTTCCCCGCGGAAGGAACGCGAAACCGTATCCGCTGGGCAGGGCTGGAACCGGAACAATTTATTTTATATACCACCTATGAAAATTCCCGCTACTGCAAGCCGAACCTCAAATATTATGAAGATATCACACGCACCCTGCACTGCCAACCTGAAGAATGCCTGATGGTAGGCAATGACGCCGAAGAAGATATGGCAGCCCAAGAAATAGGAATGCAGGTATTCCTGCTCACCGATTGCCTGATCAACAACAAAAACAAGGATCTCACGGCCTATCCTCAGGGAGATTTCCATGCGCTCCTTTCCTATATAGAAGCGCTGCCGGATCCCAAAGATGCCGTCAGGCGAATTTAACATGGTTTTAACATTTTTAACGCGATTGATTTAACATTGATCCGGTAAAATAATGTTGTTTAATTTTTTATATTTTTTTGTCGGAGGCAGGAATGGATATATTTGATGTACTTACCATGATCGGCGGTCTGGCTCTATTTTTATTCGGCATGAACCTCATGGGCTCCGCACTGGAAAAACGTGCCGGAAATAAGCTGAAGCAAATTTTAGGAAATATGACCTCCAGTACTTTTCGGGGGTTTATGTTAGGGCTTGGCGTCACGGCGATCATCCAGTCCTCTTCGGCCACTACGGTTATGGTGGTAGGGTTTGTAAACTCCGGCATCATGAGCATTAAGCAGGCGATCGGCGTTATCATGGGAGCAAACTTAGGGACCTCGGTTACTTCCTGGATCTTAAGTCTTTCCGGAATACAGGGCAGCGGCAGCCTGATCATTGAGCTGCTCAAGCCCTCTTCTTTCGTCCCCGTGCTGGCGCTGATCGGCGTTATTTTCTTTATGTTTCAGAAAAACGCCAAACGCAAAGATACCGGTCTGATCCTTTTAGGCTTTTCCGTACTGATGTTCGGCATGGACACAATGTCCGCTTCGGTATCCGGGCTGAAGGATGTACCGGAATTCACCCGTGTGCTTACCCTGTTTTCCAATCCTATTTTAGGCGTTATCGTAGGTACGGTATTTACAGCGATCATCCAATCCTCCTCGGCCTCTGTAGGCGTGCTGCAGGCCCTTACCATTACCGGCAGCATTACCTATGCCACGGCAGTACCTATTATTATGGGGCAAAATATTGGTACCTGCGTCAGTGCTATGATCTCCGCCATCGGCGCTTCCAAAAATGCCAAGCGCGCAGCGGTGATCCACCTTTCCTTTAACATTATCGCAACGCTTATTATTATGCCGCTGTACTATCTGCTGAACGCGCTGTTCCAGTTCCCGTTTACTTCCATGGCGGCAAATCCGCTGGGCATCGCCATTGTACATACGGTATTTAAAATTTTCGCCTTGCTTCTTTTGATGCCATGCTCAAAATATCTGGAAAAGCTCTCCTTCCTCATTATAAAGGATAACAGCAAAAACGAGCAAACCGAGCTTTTGGACGAACGCTTTATGGCCACACCCTCGGTAGCAATCAGCCGCTGCCGAACCGTAGCCTCCAAAATGGCTGAGCTGGCGGTCTCCTCTTTTAAAGAAGCTCTTTCCCTGCTCTCCGCTTACAGCGAAAAAGCCGCCGATAAGGTCCGGGAAGAAGAAAACAAGGTGGATATCTACGAAGATAAGATCGGTTCCTATCTGGTCAAGCTTTCCAGCCACAGCATGACCGAAGCTGACAGCGCCGAAGCCAATAAGCTGCTGCACGTAATCGGCGATTTTGAACGGATCTCCGATCATGCAGTGAATATCGTAGAATCCGCCGAGGAGATCAACGATAAAAAACTGGAGTTTTCCGGAGAAGCAAGACGAGAACTGATCGTACTGATCAGCGCCGTGTCGGAAATCCTTGATCTGGCGCTGCGGTCTTTTAAAAACAATGACCTTGACAGTGCGGTCATGGTAGAGCCGTTGGAGCAGGTAGTGGATTATCTGCGGGATTCCCTGAAAAAACAGCATATTGCAAGACTGCGCAGGCAGGAATGCACGATAGAATTGGGCTTTGTACTGACAGATCTTTTAACAAAATTAGAGCGTTTTACCGATCACTGCTCCAACAT
>URTC01000011.1 GCA_900550765.1 uncultured Clostridia bacterium
GCTTCTTCGCTTTATTTATCGGTTTCGTGTCTGCAAATTTCGTATCCGCCCCGTAATTCTCATAGAACGGGGAAATATTAATTACCTTATCCCCCGGATTCGTCTCCGCCAGCATTTCCTCCCCCAGCAAGCGCATCGGCGCATAAGTTCCGCCATACATCGTATAAGCGCCCTTAAAATTTACCTTTTCAAAATACTGTGTTTCAACATTGCCGATATAGGCGCTCTCAGGCAGCTTTACCATATTGGAAAACGCCCTGTCCAGATCGTTTGCTTTGCCAAGCAGCATATCGGGCTTATAAAAAAAAGTATAATACAGCAGCGCCAGCAGGCTGAGCAGCGCCAACGCACCCGCACACCATAAAAGAACGATACGGATTTTCTTTTGGAACATCCTATCTTCTCCTTAAGCAAAATAACGAAACCCATAAAATCTACTACATTTTCAACATTTTTCTCCTTAATTTTACCCTTTCCTCTCTGGTTTTGTCAAGACCTCCTCAAAAATTTTAAAAAAACGCCCGTACAATGCGGAGATAAAGCCGCCCTTGACAAAAAAGCCGGCAAACGTCAGCAAAGGCCGAAGAGTTCTGCAGAAAGCCTAAAATATCCAACAGATTAAAATCCCCGCATAGTATGCGGGGATTTTCTCCTTGTTTCAATTACAGCATCGTTCTATTGCCGGGCCGATCACCGGGCCGTCGGCGCTTTGGGCGGCGCCCCAACACATTTTTCTGCCGGGCGCGCACACGGGAGGCCTGTCTTTTTCGAATGGTAATAAAGGCAGTAATCAGCACCGCCAAACTGATAATCGACAGCGCGGGAATCCAGAAATACTGCTCAGTCAAAAAACCGAAGGAGATCCGCATCTTTCCCTTAATGCCCAAAGAAACCAGATCCGCCGGACTTTGTATATCGGCATCAATATCGCGGGAAGCCAAAGCGCGGGCGGTATAGATAATCTCGCCGTTATAGACAAATTCAATATCGCCCACATAATCGCCCGAAAAAACCGGGGCGCTCACCGCCGGCTTACGCACAGTAACGATATCCTGCAACGCACGGATCTTTGTGCCGTCGCTTTTGCTTACGGTAATAAATTGGGGCTCCGGCGCGTCTTCCAAATAAAGCGTAAGCTGGCCATTGGATTCATCTGCCGTATCGGCATCCTCCACATCCACAATATACGTTTTGGCGCCGAATACCTCTACTAAATCAAATGTATCAAAATTATTTAAGCCATAGTTGATCAATGTTTTTGTATCCACATCACGCCGGGCCTGCTGATCATTGGTCACTACAACGATCAAACGGCGGCCGTTGTTTTCATAATAGCTTGCCAGGCAATTGCCGGCCAGCTGCGTATATCCCGTTTTAATTCCCTTTAAGCCGCTGAAATACTCCGCCCGGTTAGGATTGGTCATATTGTTGCTGTTATAAAACGTAATCTCCGCTTTGCCGGTAGCCGGATCATCGTTTTCCGTAAGCTGACTCGCTTCGCGGTAGATTACAGCCGTATGCCGATAACTGGAAAAAATCTCCACCAACTCCGGAATATTCGAAACCGTATATGCCAGCAGTGCAAGATCATACGTCGTAGTGTAATGGCCGGTTTCATCAAAACCATGCGTATTGACATAACGCGTATCCTTCATTCCTATTTCCTGCGCCTTGGCGTTCATCAGTTCCACAAACGCTTCTTCACTGCCGGAAACCGCAAAAGAAAGCGTTTTTGCCGCATCATTGCCGCTGGGCAGCATCATGGCATAAAACAGATCGCGTATCATAATACGGTCGCCTGCGGCCAATCCTGCGCTAGAGCTGCCATCGGGAACATTGATCATCTCAGGGGTAACGGTGACATATTCCTCCTGACGGTCTTTCGTATTTTCATAAGCTACCAGCAGCGTCATCATTTTCGTAAGGCTTGCAGGCCGGCACTGATCATTGATATTTTTGCGGTACAGGATACTATCGGTATCCATATCGATCAAAATAGCCCCGGCCGCCGTAATATCCAATGAGGTACCGGTAGAACGGTCCTCATAGGCGGCAACGACATGCACGCACAGCAGCAGGAGCATCACTAAAACCGCCGCTATGCTTTTTAAAATATGGAAACGATGTAATCTATACAAAAAATTCACTTCCTGTAAATAAAAAATTTCTTTCTTTTATAGTTTAACAGCACAGCGCACTTTTGTAAACAACTTTTAAATTTCTGCCGAATATTGCGGTATCTGCGCGCGCAATAAAAAATCCGCTTTAATTTTTTTATCCAAATAAATGATAATTTTTTCAGATTGATATGGAAATTCTTGAAATCTTATGCTATAATACAGATACATTTATTATTTTACTATACTACGGAGGTAACCATGGCAAAATCAGTACTTGTAGTTGACGACGAACCGCTGATCGTAAAAGGGCTGAAATTCAGTTTAGAACAAGACGGCTATGAGGTCACACCTGCCTATGATGGGGAGGATGCCATTAAAAAATTTTTTAGCGGAAATTTTGATATCGTTCTACTGGACGTCATGCTTCCGGGCATCAGCGGCACTGAGGTTTGCCGCAGGATCCGCGAAGCTTCCATGGTCCCCATTATCATGCTTACTGCAAAATCAGACGATATGGACAAAATCATGGGGTTGGAGTTTGGTGCGGATGACTATATCACTAAACCTTTTAATATTCTGGAATTAAAAGTAAGAATGAAAAACTTTCTGCGCCGCGCTTCAGAAAACACCGTTAAAATGCCTTCCATTATTACCGTAAAAAACATGGTAGTAGACCGGGAAAAGCGCAGCGTATATATTCACGGTAAGGAAGCGGACCTTACAGCAAAGGAATTTGATATTCTTCTGCTGCTTATCACCAATCCCGGCAAGGTATATAAGCGTGAGGATCTCTTAAAGCTGATCTGGCATGACTATTCCGGCGATATCCGTACAGTGGATGTTCATATCCGCCGTCTGCGCAAAAAAATCGAAGCCAGCCAGGATGCGCCGGAATATATTTATACCAAATGGGGGGTTGGCTACTACTTTGCAGAAGCTTAAACCGGGCCTGAACATTTTGTTGGGAGTGACCTATGTACTGATCGTCGTGGCAGCATTGGCTATCATCACACTTTCGGTAACTACCTTTGTGGGCAAATATTTTCTGCAGCAGCGCGCCGATGACCAAAAAAAAGCTCTCGGTGACTGTGCCTTGGATCTAACGCCCTATATGGCTGACAGAAATCCCAATTATATCTATGAAATCCTCTCCTCCTGTGCGATTGCTCAAAACGGCCGTATTCTGTTTATTGACAACAACGGTATCGTCCAGGTCGATACGTTCTGCCGCCTGAACGGCACGCATCCTGAGGCTGAAGAGATCCGGGCGGTCCTGGAAGAAGGCGCCGATTCCTCCATGGGATACCACGTCTTTGAAATCGACAGCCGTACTGTTACCAGAGACAATCCGTACCTAGGCAGCGCCAAAAATAAATATTGGGCCGCTTACTATACGCAGACGGTGATCACCGGCGGTGAGATTTCGGGTGTTTTGCTGCTGAGCTCTCCCGTACAAGATATTGTGGAAAACACCTCCTCGGTAAGCCGTGGCCTCATGATTTTCGGTGCTGTTTTTACGCTTTTAATCGGCGGTGTTACCTTTTATGTAACCAATATTTTGACACTTTCTATCCGTAAATTCAACCGAGCCATTCTTAAGATGCGCAGCGGCGATTTTTCTGTACGGGTAGACGAAAATGAAATCGCCGAATTCGGGGAGCTGGCCAAAGCCTTTAATATGATGACCTCGCGTTTGGAAAACCTGGATTCTTCCCGCAACCAGTTTGTATCGGATGCTTCCCATGAGTTAAAGACGCCGCTGGCTTCTATGAAAATTCTTTCCGAAGCGCTGCTGACACAGCCAGATGCCCCGGTGGAACTATACCGGGAGTTTATGACGGATATCAATGCTGAGATCGACCGCCTTTCTCTGGTCATCAACGATCTTTTGACGTTAGTAAAGACCGATAAAGGCATGGAGACGCTGATTCTGGCGCCGGTAGAATGGAACGAACTGCTGGCACGCATTGTAAATACCGTAGAACCGTTGGCCCGGAAAAAGCATATTACAATTTCCTATGAATACAGCGAAGTAACCCTGCAGGCCGATGAGCTGTGGCTGCAGCAGCTTTGTACCAATTTAATCGATAATGCCATCAAGTACTCGCCTGAAAACACCACCGTTACCGTCACGCTGACGCAAACGCTCAGCAGTGCCGTATTCTCCGTAGCAGACCAGGGCATCGGCATTTCAGAAGAGAATCTTCCCCATCTTTTCGAGCGGTTTTACCGTGTGGACAAGGCTCGTTCCCGTCAGGCCGGCGGTACCGGACTGGGACTTTCCATCGTAAAGCAGATCGTAGATCAGCATGGCGGAAGCATTGAAGTACAAAGTCAGCTGAACAAGGGCACTACGTTTACCGTAACTTTGCCGCTGGTTCCAAAGGAGGCAACTGAATGAAAAAATTTTTTCCTCTTCTGCTATGTGCAGCGCTGCTGTGCACCTGCGGCTGCAGTGCAGGCTATATCAACGAAACGCAAGGGGATCCCGTGGCACCTCTGCAGGATTCTTCCGGTTCAGAGCCGACTTCGCTGATGCCGTTATATTTTCGCTATTACGATGAACCCATGCTGATTCGCTCGGCTATCAGTGTAGAAGTATCTTCCCAGCATCCCGTCGAATATTACGCAATCACCGCATTGCTTGCGGGGCCTTCGGGCCAACGCCCGGAGCTTACAGGCTGTTTTGGACAAAACACAAAGCTGTTGGATATTGATTCCAATAAAGAATATCTCTACGTTACGCTAAGTGACGGTTTTTTACTGGATACAGAGGGATCCTCCGCAGAGGAAACCCGCAAGAACCGCCAGATTGCAATTTATTCTATCGTAAATACCGTTTGTGAACTGGGAAATTTTTCTCAAGTGCAGATCTATCTGCGCATCAACGGCGCGGCGCAGCGGCCGGATTCCTTTGAAATGGGCTTCGGCCAAACGAACAATGACTCTTCGCCCCTGGGCCCGCTCACACGCAGTACTGAATATATTCTTACTCCTTCCAACGCCGTAAAAATGGCTTTGGAACATTACTCCGCTTTAGAATGGAACAAGCTGTACTATTATTTAGGCGACAAAGACGGCGCCACGGTAACACTGCCTCTTTTAGAGGAAATGACCAAACAGTTTGAATATATGAATTTAATTATGACCGATTTTTCCGCCGATAAAAATTATACCATATCAGATGACGGAAAGACTGCCATCGTTCAGGTTTCTTTTAAAATAAGAACGCAGAATGCCAACTATATTATCAGCAGCGCCCCCCTGGAGCTGGTTTACAAACGCCGCTGCTGGCTGATCAGCTACGAAAGCTTTATGCGGTATTTGGAGGTAAACGCTTGAAAAAGATCTTTACCATGCTCTTTCTTCTGCCCGCTCTGGTATTTTCTGCCTGTACGGCCCAGGAAGAGCCTTTGCCAAGCCATGATCCGGCAATTATTTTTACACCCTATGAAATGCCGGCGCAAAAAAACGAAACGGTTTCTCTGTATTACCCTTCCGCAGATAACAGTCATGTGCTGGCCTCCACTCAGCAGCTGAAACGGAAAAATCAAGAATCCTTTTATTTTGACGTAATGGATGCTCTTCTTCACGGTACGGACGCAGGCTATAAATCTATTTTTCCTGAGGGAGTGCAATGCCGGAATCTGATGCTGGTACAAAACATCTTATATATTGATATGTCCTGGCACTTTTCCGAAATGGCTCCGGAGCTTTTCTGCGCCTGTCTTTCCGTACTGATATCTACCTATACCGATTTTCCGGAAATTGAATTTATCAACATAACCGTTGAGGGAAAGCAGCTGACCGTACCCGGTCTGCCGCAGCGTCCGCTGATGCTGTTCTCCGCTTACAGCGGAACGATCAGTGATCTTTTAAACCGCTATAAGGCTCTTTTGCGAGCAGAAGAAAACAGTGAGCCGGTGATTGATACCTTTTACGCCGTGGTGTACACACAGGACGAAAGCCGGCGTTACCTCCTGCCGCAAACCGTAAGCATTACCATACAGGATAACGATTATGCCTCGGCTATCGTTTCCGCGCTGATCTCCTTAGAGGCAGGCACGGATATCTTTACTTCCGGCTTTACCCTGGCCTCTGCTCCTGAATTTCAGGAAGAAAAAAAGACGCTGCAGGTAACGCTGACCGCACCGCCTTCATGGACGCCGCCAAGTGAATGGCTGGCACCGCAGGCCATCGTCAGTGCGCTGGACTGCAGTTATCCGGGAACAGAATACATCTCGCTTACCGTGCAGGATGCTGCCGGAAACAGCCTGTACTCTCACGAGGAAGAGGCCGTATATTATTTTAATTTCATTCGCAGTCAAATCGATATCTTTACCCCCAGCAGTGCGGGAAATGAACTTACCCATACCTCCATGCTGGTATCACGCATGCCCGGAAGCGGTGATTTAAGCCAGTTTATTCATGAATATATCTGCACCATTCATCCTGCCCTGCGCGAAACCGACGGCCTGGTAAACAACGTTCTGCTTAACGGTGATACTGTCATCATCGATTTAGGTGAGGAATATTTTAATCTATACACTAACCTTACTCCTGAGCAGGAATATGCGGCGGTTTATTCCATGGTAATCACCGCCTGCAGCTATTCCGGCGCTACAAAAGCACAGCTGCTGCAAAACGGCCAAACGCGCTCCTGCTTCAGCAAGAATATTCGAATAGATCATCCTCTGCTGAACCTGCCTGACGCCTATATTGCCTCCTTAAAGCAAGCATGAACCGCCGTCCATTTTTCTTCAGTGCTTTAACCCTTATAATCGGAATCCTTACAGGCATTGCTCTGCGCCAACTTCCGGTCATTTTAGTGTTTTTGATTTTATTGCTTCTGCCCGGCTGCTTGTTATGGAAAAAGCACCGTCTGCTGCTTCTCTTTCTGATCTTTTTCTTTGCCGCCGGTTCGTTTTCGGCTGCATTTTCTTACAGGGAATATACCGAAAGCTCTTCGGACTGCGCGCTAAGCGGCACCGTCATTTCCATAGGCCAAAAAGAATCCTGCACCATAGTGCTGTTGGAGGATGTAACGCTGTTTACCCCGGAAGCCAATGCGCTGTCATGCAGAGTAAACGTACAGCTTCCCGTTGCTCCGGATATTGCCTACGGCAACACAATTTTAGTATACGGAACGCTATTTCCCTACACGCTGCATACAGAAAATCCCGGAGAAACAGACCGCACGCTCGCAAACCTGGCCGATAACATCGGGTACAGCTGTTCTGCCTCCTCTTTTCAGTTTTTAGCGCAGGAAACAAGTCCCGCCCACCGGCTGTATGAGCTAAAAAATGCAATACGCGCAAAAATCCATACCGGCGTACCCGATGAGGACTGCGCTTCTATTCTCTATGCTATGGTCACCGGTGATAAAAGCAGCCTGAGCACCTATACATATTCTCTCTTTTCTTCCTGCGGTACCTCGCATCTGCTGGCAGTATCCGGCCTGCATGTAGGAATTTTGCTGACGCTTCTGGGCACAGCAGTAAGGTTTCTGCGTCTTCCCTCCGGCATAAAATTGATATTGACGTCAGCATTTCTTGCCTTCTACTGTCTGTTCACAGGGTTTGCCCCTTCGATTGTACGGGCTTCTCTCATGGCACTGCTTACGCTTGGCGCCGGCATTTTAGGTATGCGCTATGATATGCTCAATGCGCTGGGCTTTGCCGGAACAGTAATTTTGCTTCTAAATCCCTTTCGATTATTCGATCTTTCGTTTCAGCTCTCCTTCGCTGCCTGCTTCGGTATCGCAGTATGCGGCGGATATGTTCAAAATATCCGTCATTTTCGGCGGCTGTTAAGCTCCCTTTCCGTCTCACTGGGCGCAACAATCGCTACGCTGCCTATCGCACTGTATAACTTTTCCTTTATCCCTGCCGCTTCGCTGCTGGCAAATCTTATCTTGGTTCCGGTAGCGTCGCTCGCGCTCATCCTGCTGGTGGCCGTATTGCCGTTATCCTTTATATGGAACGGTTTTTCCGTTTTATTCTATGCTCCCTATTTTCTGATGGCCGCAGTCTTAAAAATATCCGAACCGCTGGCAGAGCTCCCTAAGCTGACTTCTCTCGCTCTTCCTGCAGTCATAATTCCTCTGTTTCTGCTTTTAGTGCTGGTCTGCTCCCGTTTTGCACGTATAAAGCCTCGCTTAAAAAGTGCAATCGCCGCTGTTTTAACCGTATCTGTATTGGCTATCGGCGCACAAAGCTATATTCCGCGATATCACGGCGCGGAGCTCCGCGTACTGAGCCTAAAGGAGGGCCAGTGTGTACATATCCGCTGCGGCGGTGAAAATTTTATTATCGGGCTCAATAAAGATTCCCTCCACACACAAATGCAGTATATCGGAAAAAATATCGGCAGGGTAAAGGGTGTATTCCTGCTTTCGGTCCAGGATGCGGAAGCCCTGCTATTCGCCCTTGCCGCGGGACTGGACGCAGAAACCGTATATCTTGCGCCCCAATTATCTACACCGGATGAAAACATCCTATTTTCCTCCGTCAAGCTCACCCCGGAACAAAATATCCGCTGCGGTGATGCTGTTTTTAGCCTGCAGGGCGAAGGTCTGCAGCTTTTCTGCAACGGTTTCAGCGTATACATCCATCCGCCTGAAAGCGAACAGATCCCCGATACACGGTTTGATATTGCAGTAACCGAAAACCCAAAAATATCTGCCGATGCCGTGATCTGCCGTAAAACAGAACATCCTGCCTGCCAAGCCTTATATAGGACTTGCTATTATGGCATGGTAAGCTGTATAATACAAAAGGACATTCAATTTAAAATCTACCACGAGGTACTGCCATGAATCATAACGAATTTTTTAAAGCACTGCGGGACGGACAGCTTTTGCCCGTATATCTGTTTGCCGGCGAAGAAGAATATGTAAAAGACAGTGCACTCCAACAGCTGGAGGAGGCTGTGATCGATCCCGCACTGCGCGAAGTAAATCGATCACTTTTAGACGCATCCGCTACGGCCGAAGAGATCTGTTCTCAGTGCGAAACAATTCCCTTTATGGGGGAAAAACGGCTTGTTATCGTACAAAATAGCACTTTTTTAACAAAGAGCGAAGGCAAAAGTGAAAATGAAGAACGTCTGCTGGCCTATCTGGAAAGCCCTGCAGATTTTACAATTTTAGTCTTTTGCTGCACGGCACCGGATAAGCGCCGAAAGCTGTTTAAAGCACTGCAAAAATACAGTGTAGATTTCTCCCCTCTCTCCAGTGCCGAGCTAATACGCTGGATCGAAAAGACCCTAAAGGTCCGCGGCCTTTCCATTGAAAAAAATGACGCACTCTTTTTAACTGAATATACCGATCCCCGGCCTGAAGCTCTTTATACCGAACTGGAAAAACTGAGTTGTTATGTAAAAGAAGGGCAGGTAAAAAGAGACGATATTCTGGCGGCCGTTACTCCGAGCAAAGAATATAATATGTTTAAAATGACCGATGCCATAGTAGAACGGGATACGTCCCGGGCGCTGACACTTTTAAGCGGTATGCTGATGCAGAAAGAAGAACCCATTTATATCCTGGGGGCAATTTCGCGGCAATACCGTCAGCTGCTCCGCATAAAGCTGCTGCAGCAGGAAAAAGCACAGCGGCAGGAGATCCTTACCACACTGGGGATCCGGGATTTCGTCCTTACCCGCCTGCAGCGAACATGCGAAAAACGCAGCGAGAAAGAATTGAAACAGGCTGTCGATCTATGCTACGAAGCTGATGCAGGTCTGAAAACGGGCAAGCAGCTTCCCTGTGTGGCACTGCACCGGCTGATCCTCAAGCTTTGCACACTGTAATACCGTA
This sequence comes from uncultured Clostridia bacterium, assembly GCA_900550765.1. Lineage (GTDB taxonomy): Bacteria > Bacillota > Clostridia > Christensenellales > QALW01 > UMGS1322. Next base: position 9,937 of record URTC01000011.1, read on the forward strand.
ACAAGCAAAAAGGTCTCAAATCAAAGCATGAAGGAGCATGATTCATTATGAAATTTTTTACACTCTCGGCCAATTGGGGCGAGCAGCTATGGCTGTTTCTGCAAAACAACGGCCCTAAATTTTTGTTAGCGATCGTAGTGCTGATTGTCGGCCTTGCCTTGACAAAGGCAGCAGAAAAACCGATGCGGCGCATTTTGCAAAAAAGCAAGATTGACGCCTCGGCGCACAAGCTCATTCTTCAGATCGTAAATATCGCTTTAAAAGTGGTGGTATTACTGATCACCGCTGAAACACTGGGTATCAAAACCACGTCTTTAATCGCCCTATTCAGTGCGGTAGGTCTTGCCATAAGCCTTGCAGTAAAAGATTTTTTAAGCAATATGACCGGCGGCTTTCTGGTACTGATTACCCACCCCTTTACCAAGGGCGACTTCATCGAAACCAACTCCGTCTCCGGTATGGTAGAAAATATTACGCTTTTTTATACCACACTGAAAACACCGGACAACAAAAAGATCTTTATTCCCAACGGCGAAATTTGCACCGCCAAAATTATCAACTACTCCGCTGAGGAAACACGCCGGCTGGATATGGTCTTTTCCATCAGCTATAACGATGATCTTTCTGCTGCCAAGCAGATTTTAGCCGATCTGGTCGCGTCCTCGGGCCTTGCCTTAGAAGATCCCGCTCCGGCTTACGTGGTCACCGAACATGCCGCCAGCTCTATCAACATTGGGGTGCGGGTATGGGTAAAATCCGCCGACTATTGGACCTTGAATTTTTATATGAACGAGCAGGTAAAGCTCGCCTTTGACAGGGCACATATCACCATTCCCTTTCAGCGGCTGGACGTACATATTGATCCGGCAAAATAAGCAGAAAAAAGCAAGATAAACCGCTTTTTTCGATTTATCCTGTCTTTTTTGCCCTACCGGTCTATTTTTTAATAGAAGAAACACAACCTTTTTGATTTGTTACAAGCACAAGCCATACATTATAAAAGGACTGGCATAGATCGTGACATAAATCAAAGTACTCCAGGGTTGATCCTTTATATAAGATTCTTAAAGACCGGTGATGTTTGACCGATACCCGGCGAATCCACACTACCATTTTCCCAAAGCAGCGCTGCTGCAATGCTATGAAATAAAGCAACCGCTTCCAGGCCACTAAAGTGCAAATATCGGAAAGCCCATTATAGAAGGAATGCCATGGTTTTGTTTTTTCCGATTCTTCTCCCATACCCGCACTTTCTTTCATCGATTTCCTATGCAATACCGCAATCTTAAAACCGTATGCAATGCTCTCTGTAATTACAAAATATGCCATCTAATGCCATAACATCAATAATGCAAAATTCTTCCTTTTTCTCCCGTTGCTTACCATATTAATTTTTCGGTCGTTCCTTATAAAACAATATCTGTAATGTCCGGCATAGTTTTTTACCAAGCGCCGCAGGCTGTTTTGCAAATCAGCCCTCCCTGCAGATGGTATCGATGAGCATCTCCTGTTCGATACAAAAGGGTTCTGAGGCAAGTACGCCCACATTTTCGCGAATTTGTTCCGGGCAGGAGGCGCCGATCAGCACGCCGGTAACCTCTTGTTTCCGCAATACCCAGGCAAGGGCCATCTGCGCAAGCGTTTCTCCCCGCTGCCGGGCTACCTCCCGAAGTTTGCACAGCATCTGAATTTTCTCCGGCGTAATAGAGGCCTCTTTTAAAAACACATTTTTCTTAGCACGGCTGCCCTCGGGAACATCGTCCAAATACCGATCGGTAAGCAGGCCTTGGGCAAGAGGCGAATAAATAATGAGCCCTTTCCCCTCCTGTCCGGCCGCTGCAAGCAGGCCGTTTTGTTCAATGCCCCGGTCCAGAATAGAATATCGGTTCTGATTGATAATAAACGGGCATTTAAGTTCTTCCAAAATTCGTGCGGCCGCAAGCATCTGTTCTCCGCTATAGTTGGAAAGCCCTGCATACAGCGCTTTTCCGCTCTTTACTGCGCGGTCAAGGGCCAGCATACTTTCCTCCACCGGCGTATCGTTATCAGGACGGTGATGGTAAAAGATATCCACATATTCCAGCCCCAGCCGCCGCAAACTTTGATCCAGGCTCGCCGTCATATATTTTAAACTACCGCCGTCACCATAAGGACCTTCCCACATATGATAGCCCGCTTTAGTACTGACGATCAGTTCATCTCTGTAAGCGCTTAGCTGCTGTTTTAATATCCTGCCGAAATTTTCTTCCGCGCTTCCGGGAAGCGGACCGTAATTATTGGCAATATCAAAGTGCGTAATCCCCAAATCAAAGGCAGTAAGGCACATTTTTGTCATGTTTTCAAAGCTGTCGTTCGTACCGAAATTATGCCACAATCCCAGAGAAACGCGCGGCAGCTTCAGCCCGCTTTTTCCGCAGCGGGTATACCGCATTGTTTCATATCTTTTTTTATTAAGCATCCTAACATCTTCCTCTCTTTGCTTTTCTTTATAGTAACAAAATTTCCGGTCTTTTTCAAGCAATTTTCCATGGTTGCATCACACGGGCAATTTTCTCTACTGTTCCCCCTCTTTCCTTTATACATGCAAGTATTCCTGTATCCCCAATGCATACAGCGTATTTCTGTCAAGCTCCGAAAAACGGATTATCGGGTTCGGATAAGCAGTATGCGCTCCAATGATTTTTTCCATCCAAACCATGTGATACCATGTACCGAATTTATAACCGCACTGATGAAATTGCCCTACCATGCGGTACCCTAAATGCGCGTGAAACTGTACGCTATCGCATGTTAAATACGAGTCTTCTCTCTCCGGATATGCAATACAGGCATTTAAGTTCAACAGATTCTGTTTTTGAGAAATTCCTTCCAGCGCACTATAAAGTTTTCTGCCAAGTCCTTCTTTTCGTTTGTTTTCTTTAATATAAATACTTACCTCCGCCGCCCAATCGTAAGCTTCCCTTTCCCTAAAAACGCCGGTATAAGCATAGCCCAAAATTTCTTTGCCGCTTTGCACAACAAGATACGGATATTTTTCCAAAGTCTTTTGGATTCTCTCCCTAAACTCTTTTATATCCGGCACCTCATATTCAAAGGTAATCGCTGTTTTCTCTACATATGGCGCATAAATCTCCAACAGCTGTTCCGCATCCTCCGGCACTGCAATCCGAATATAAATTTCCTCGCCTTTCAATCCTTCGTTTCCTCCTGCTGCTATCCTGATATTTTCATTCTGCCGCGAACATCCAAACTCCCGGCTGCTTTAAAGTACGCACTCATCTCTGTTTTTACTTCAAAATCTTCATGCTTTAATACAAAAGCAGCCGGAGAAGCTCCTCCGGCTGCAAATCCATTATTCCTGGGAAAACTGATCTTTTCCCGCACCGCAAAGCGGACATACATAATCCTCAGGGATGTCCTCCCATTTTGTACCGGGCGCAATGCCATTTTCGGGATCACCTAAGGCTTCATCATATACATAACCGCAAAGATCGCAAACATATTTCATTCAAAACACCTCTTTTTATAATTTCAGTTCAAAATCTACTGCCCCGTGTTTGCATATGGGGCACACAAAATCCGGCGGAAGCTCCTCACCTTCGTAAACATATCCGCAGATTTTGCATACATAACGCTTTTTGCCGTCCTCAGCAGCCGGTTCTTTCGTCTTTTCAGGCTGAGGCTTGATATGGCTGTGATAATACGCATACGTTGCGGAAGGTACGTCGGAAAGCGCCTGCATACTCCGGATTTCCGCAAGAAAAACCGTATGCGTACCGCAGTCCTGCATTTGAACAACAGCTGCATCAATCACTGCGTTAGCGCAGGAAGAAACATATCGTAAGCCCTGCGGCGTACGTTCTTCCTTCAGTCCTGCAAATTTATCGGTATCCCGACCACTGGCAAAACCAAACCGTTTAAATACCGCAAATTCTGCCTTTTGCGAAAGGATCGAAAGCGCAAAGGCTTGAGATGAAGCAATCATATCATGCGTAAGGTTGCTTTTATTAACAGCAATCAAAAGCTGTTCCGGATTACTGGTCACCTGAATTGCAGTATTGATAATACAGGCATTCTCTCTTCCGCCGTCTCTTGCCGAAAGTACAAACTAGCCATAAGAAAGCTTTTGCAAAGGGCTGGTCTGCATCGCGGCCCCTTTCTGCTCCGGCGCCTTGGCCGTTGCAGAAAGTTCCTGCGCCAATGCCTCAATCTGCCCCAGCTGTTCCTCTTTCACTGCCGATTTTATGGTTACGGAATTCTGTGCAAAAGTCATA
>URTC01000012.1 GCA_900550765.1 uncultured Clostridia bacterium
GCAGCTTGGGAAACACCGTGCCCGGAATATAGACGCTGGTGGCACGCTCGGCAGCAGACTTATCAAGGAGAGAATACGCTTTAACATAGTGGGAAACATCGGCAATGTGCACACCTAAAAGATAGTGGCCGTTTGCGGTCAGTTCCAAGGAGACGGCGTCGTCAAGATCTTTGGCATCATCACCGTCGATGGTGATGCAGGAAAGTGTGCGCAGCTCCAGCCGGTCTGCGAGATCTGCATCCGTGATCTCTTTCGGCAGTGCGTTGGCGCTCAGCAGGACCTTAGGGTCAAATTCCTCGGGAATATTGTAAGTGCGCAGTACGGATAATACGGCTGTTTCATCATCCTCAGCGGGACCGAGAACTTCAGTGATCCTTCCTATCGCTGCTGCCTTTTTAGTAGGATAGGAGACGATCGATACTACAACTTTATCTCCCACGGCGGCTTTTGATCGGTCCGCTTTGGGAATAAGAATCTGCAGATGAAGTTTTTTTTCGTCGGGAAGCACATAATACTGTGTGCCTTCATGAAAGAGCGTGCCGATTACGGTAGTATAAGCGCGTTTTACGATCTTAACGATCTCACAGCCGCGGCCCTTTTTGCGTACTAAGACGATATCGTTGTGCATGGGACAGAAATCAGCGCTGCATAGGATTTTCAGATCCTCTTTGAGCGATTCACTCATAAAAAAGTCACTGCCGGAGATGGTAGCGCATACTGTCCCCTGCAAAAGTCCTGCCTTTTGGGCGGAAGAATATTTTCCTCTGTCATAGGCGAGCTCACCTGCTTTTACAAGCTCAGCTGCCGCTGCCCGCAGCATCGTCGTTTGATTCCTTTCGATCTTCAGCTTTTTTGCAAGCTGCAGGAGCGTGACGGGGGAGGAAGACGTTTTTATAGTTTCTATAATTGCTTTCTTTAAATTCATATTTTTATTTTTCCTTAAATGACATAAAAAAAACCGCATTTTTGTATAACAAAAACGCGGCGTTCCTTCGTTTTCCGTTACATTGCCGATAAAAGGGATGCAATTACCTCGGCGGTTGTTTCTGTATCTGCGCCTACAGCTTCCACGGAGAATAAAATCGTAAGGATGATGCTGGCGATTACAAATAGAATTGTAGAAACTTTTGTGATGCGGGCAAGCTTTTCTTCCCCTGCAAGCCCTTTATTTTTTCCAAAGTAATTGTCGCTTTCACTGGTTGCGGTAACGCCGGTGATTCCCTCACTTTTACTTTTTTGAAGAATCACGGAAACAATCAGAATAAGCCCCAGTAAAAGAACGAGTATTTCAAAGATAAGTTCTGCAATTGCCATAAATTGAAAACCTCCGCTTTTATCAGTATTTTGCATTATATCACAGATATATTTTTTGTGCAAGCGGAATTTTTATAAAATAAAAAATGAAAAAAATGTGTTTTAGGTATTGACAAAATAGCATTTGAATGATAAGATATTACAAAAGTATTACAAAACATCTTTGCAGCCGGTAACAAAATGGCCGCGCTTTCCTTATTATAAAAGAGAAAGATGTTTTTGATACAAGAAACTATTTTTAACGGTGGTAAACAGAACATGAAAAAAATAGCGATTTTTATCTTGGCTTTTATTCTGGTGTTAGGGTGTATCCCGTTCAGTGCTTTGGCAACGCCCTATGTATTGGAATCCGAAGGCTATGATGTATATGAAATTCAATATATCCTAAAAAAATTCGGTTATTTTTCCAGTGACTGCACCGGATATTACGGAGAGGCCACCTCTGCGGCGGTAAAGGCCTTTCAGAAGGACTGCGGCTTGGAGGAAACCGGTTCGGCGGATGAAGACACGGTAGCGGCTATTCGTGCGGCGGGATGTATTGAGGCTACCGTAAACGTAAAGACGCAGCTGAACGTCAGAGAACTGCCGAGTTCCGAAAGTGAGGTCATAGATTCCCTTACCCGTGATTCAGCTGTATATATCTATTCGGAAAAAGACGGATGGTATCATGTCGAAACGGAAAACGGCATCCAAGGCTATATTATCAAAAAATATCTTACCGAGGGCAGCCCCATGGGCATTGCCGGTACGATAACCGATGTGGAAGGCACCGTCAATCTTCGCTCCGGTCCGGATATGGAAAAAAGCGTTGTTGCTAAAATAGAAAACGGCCAGGAGGTATATGTGATCGGGGGCCAGGGGGACTGGTTTGAGATCAACAGCGAGGGCCAAAAGGGGTATATTTTTAAAAAGTATGTCAATATCGGCGGGGAAGCCGGTGCGGCAACTACGGTAAGCGATCTTTTCAGTGCGTGGACAGGTTCGGTTACGGCAAGCTCCTTAAAAGTGCGCAGCGGTCCCAGTACCGGCTATGATGTTTTAAATACGCTTTCCAAGGGAACCTCCCTGAGCGTATTGGGAGAGACAGGCGACTGGTATTATGTGGAAATGAAAAACGGTACCAAGGGATATGCAAGTAAGGATTATATCCAGAAGGGTACCGGTGCCACGACCTGTACGATTCAGGTAAGCAATACTTTAAATGTACGCAAGGGACCCGGTACCGGCTACGATGTGGTAGCCAGTGTAAAAAACGGTACGGTTGTTACGCTGCTGGATGATTCCGGCAGTTGGTATAAGATAAAAACGTCCGGCGGTACAGAGGGATATATCGACAGCCAATATGCAAAACTGGGCGGAAGTTTGAGCAGCAACAGTTCTTCGTCCGGACTTACGGCGCCCTCAGGCACCGTCCGGCAGGGCTCAGAGGGCAGCTCGGTAGTAACGATTCAAAAACGGCTGCGGGAGCTTGGCTATCTTTCTGCTTCGGCAACGGGATATTACGGCTCGGCAACGGTAGCCGCCGTGCGCAGCTTCCAGAAAAATAACGGTCTCAGCTCTGATGGTGTTTGCGGAAGCAATACGCTTTCGGTACTCTTCTCCTCTTCGGCGAAGAAGGCTTCTTCCGGCAGTTCCGGCAGCTCAGGCGGCAGCAGCTCGGGCGGCGGTTCAACATCTTCCGGAGGCTCGTCCTCTGGCGGCTCGGCTTTAGGCCAGCAGATTGCAGAGTATTCTAAAAATTTCTTGGGCGCACCGTATGTTCTTGGTGCAAATGGACCCAATGCCTTTGATTGCTCGGGCTTTACTAAATATGTATATGCGCACTTTGGTATTTCGATTCCGCGTACGGCATATTCTCAGGGATATTGGAATAGCGGAACTAAGATTAGTTCTATCAGCGAGCTGCAGATTGGCGATCTGGTATTCTTTAACACGGTAAATGATAATGATCTTTGTGATCATGCGGGTATTTATTTAGGCAACGGTCAGGTTATCCATGCTTCTTCGGGGTCTACCAGAAAGGTAATTATTTCCAGTCTTTCGGAAAATTACTATAAAACCAGGTTTTCCTGGGGAAGGCGCGTTATCTGATGCGGGAGCTTATCAAAGAGCATGAACGGATAGACGATTTACAATTCAGGGGTCTGAAGCTGATTCAGAACCCTGAATCTTTCTGTTTTGGAACGGATGCAGTTTTGCTGGCAGATTTTGCTACGGTAAAGAAAAATGCCGTTATATGTGATTTAGGTACGGGAACAGGGATTTTGCCGATTCTTCTTTACGGCCGGCATGCATTTCTGCATTGTGATGCGGTGGAAATCCAGCCGGATATGGCAGATATGGCCGCGCGAAGCGTACGGTATAACGGATTAGAAGAAAAAATCCAGATCTGCAGCGGCGATTTTCGCAATATTCGGGACTTGCTTCCTGCCTGTGCCTATAGTACGGTAGTATGCAATCCGCCGTATAAGAGGCATAACAGCGGAGAGTGTAATGATCAAGATGCTCATACGCTCTCTCGGCATGAGGAAACCTGTACGCTGGAGGATGTTTGTACCGCCGCGGCGTATCTTTTAAAAAATGGCGGCCGTTTGGCAATGGTGAACCACAGTGACAGAATTGTAGATATCTTTGAAACGATGCGCAGGCACCGTCTGGAACCCAAGCGCTGCCGTCTGGTTCAGGCCCGGCCCCATATGCCGCCGTATATAGCGCTTGTAGAATGCGTAAAGGAGGGAAATCCCTATATGCATTGGGAGAGTACACTGTGTATTTATGATGCGGAGGGAAATATGAATCAGGAAATCAACCGTATTTATCATCAGAACGGGGAAAAAGATCTATGAGTGGTACTTTATATATATGTGCAACGCCTATTGGAAATATGGAGGACATTACGCTGCGTGTGCTGCGTGTGCTGAAGGAATGCGACGCCGTTGCCTGTGAGGATACACGGCACAGTGCGGTACTGCTGCGGCACTATGATATTCATAAGCCACTGCTCTCTTATCATGAGCATAATGAACAGCAGCGCTCCGAACAGCTGCTGGAGCGGCTGGCCGCTGGTGAAAATATTGCGCTGCTCTCGGATGCCGGTATGCCTTGTATTTCAGACCCCGGCTATATTGCGGTAAGGAAAGCGCGGGAGCGCGGATTTCCGGTTACTGTGCTGCCGGGAGCGAACGCCGGACTTTGCGCACTGGTACTTTCGGGTATGCGGTGCGATCGTTTTGTGTTTGAGGGGTTTTTGCCTAAAACCGGAAAGGAACGGCGGCAGCGTTTGGAAGAACTGGCAAAGGAGGAACGTACCGTCATTTTACATGAAAGCCCGCATCGTCTGGAAAATACGCTGGAGGAGCTTTTTCAGGTTCTGGGGGATCGGGAGGCCGCCCTTGCAAGAGAGCTTACCAAGCTGCACGAAGAGTGCATTCTTTTTTCCTTAAGCCGCTGGAGAGACGCGGTGGAGAATCTTCGCGGTGAATTTGTTCTTATTCTTGCAGGAAAGCAGCAGGCTGCGGAAGCCTCTCTTGTTTCCCCGCGGGAGCAGGTGGCTGCGCTGATTGCGCAGGGGATAGAAAAAAAGGCGGCCATTAAGCAGGTGGCACAGCGGATGGGGGTACCGAAAAATGATGTTTATATGGAGGTTACCGATCTTTGAAATATTATAAATATCAGATGCATATGCATACGCTGCCATGCAGTAAATGCGCGCGGATGGATTTTGAACAGCTTTTAGCCGCGCTTGCTTCAGGCGGATACAGCGGCGGCGTAATTACCAACCATTTTTTTCATGGAAATACCGGAATCGAACGCCGTCTGCCATGGGAGAAATTTGTAGATGCGTATGCGGAGGATTTTGCGTTTGGAAAAAAGATTGCCCAACAATATAACCTGGATCTTTTGTTTGGGGTAGAGGAGGGCGTCGGGCAGGGAAAGGAAATATTATGTTATGGCATTCTTCCTGCCTTTCTTTATGCACATCCGGAGCTGAGAAAAGGCGGACTGCAGCAGTGGAGCGCTTCCGTGCGCGCGGCCGGCGGAATCTGTCTGCAGGCGCATCCGTTTCGGCATAGGGAGTATATCCCCAAGCCGGGCTTGCTGGAGCTTGCCTGTATCGACGGCATTGAAGCATACAATGCCTGTAATGATTTTGCCGATAATCTTTCCGCTTTGGAATTTGCAAAGGAAAATCCCCATATGATTTTTGTTTCCGGCGCGGATGCACATGCGCCGGATAAGGTGTGCTGCGCCGGAATTGAAACGCGGCAGCGTATTGCTGATGAGGCAGAGTTGGCGCAGGTCCTCCGGCAGGGCAATTACAGAATGATTATGGAAGAACTTTAAAAAATTACAAAAAAACACCGCCGAAAAATTTTTCAGCAGTGTTTTTTTGATGCAAGGCTTTCCAAAAGCCGAACACACAAAAGAGGGCTTTTAAGGACACACCAATAAAAAGATGATCAAATTTATAAAAAATAAATCATCTTTTATAAAAGGCCTGTACACTGCTTTTTGGCAGCAATGTGTTACTCTACCTCTTTTGCAGCAGCGTTTATCTTCTCCAGGCAGGATTTGCAGATGGACTTGCCTTCATAAAGGACAATACCGTCTGTATTGTTGCAGAAGATACATGCCGGCTCGTACTTTTTGATAACGATTTGATCATCGTTTACAAAAATTTCGACCGAGTCGTCTACGGTAAGACCGTAGATTCTTCTCAGTTCTTTGGGAATAACAATTCTACCAAGTTTGTCAATGGGCCTTACGATTCCTGTTGCTTTCATGATATACATACCTCCGACCGAGATTTATTTTCAGCAGCCATTGTATATAATTTTACAATAACTGCTAACAAACATGTGAAATTACAAATTTTGCAAAAACAAGGAAAGAAAAAGGCGACCGTACCTGCAGCCGCCATCATTCTTCAAGTGAAATTAAGCCATTTTGTTAACGGCCACTGCCAACTGTGATTTTTTATGCGCGGCAGCGTTTTTGTGAAGAACGCCTTTGGCCGCCGCTTTATCGATAACGGCTGACATGGAAGGCAGCATTGCCTGTGCGGCAGTTTTATCACCGGACTCCACAAGGGCATAAAACTTTTTCAGGTTTGTTTTCATCGCGGATTTAATACTGCGGTTGCGCAACTGCTTTTTTGCCGTGACTTTAATTCTCTTTTTTGCTGATTTAATATTTGCCACATCATTCACCCCCCTTATAGCAATCATTCATTAACGTTATCATTTTAGCATGAACCGTGATTTTTGGCAAGGAATTTTTTACGCATTATAAAACATTTTGTTATTTTGTATAAAAGCAGTAGGGAACGTTCATACTTAAAACCGAAAAAATATATGGTTTAGGAGAGTTTTATGCGCTATAGAACGGATTTGGCAAAAGAGGCCTGTGAGGGATTTGAAGAGGAAGGCGGTATTCAAAACGAAGCGTTTGAGCATTACGGAATCGAAGGAAATCGGGTAAGCATTCTTACTGCGGCTGCAGCAGAAAAGACGGGAAAGCCCATAGGAAAGTATATTTCTATAGAGAGCCGGGCCATCCTTGATAGGAATATTGAGCAATACCACTCCATCAGTTTGGTATTGGCGGAGGAATTGAAAAAAATGCTTTCAGGGATTGATCAGAAGGACACGGTTTTAGTTGCAGGACTGGGCAATGATGCGATGACGCCTGATTCGGTTGGTCCCAAAACGGTGGAAAAAACTTTTGTTACCCGGCATATTTTTGAGTATCTGCCTGCGCAGATCGATGAACGTATGCGTCCCGTATGTGCCTTTGCCCCCGGGGTTTTAGGGGTTACGGGCATCGAGAGCGCCGATATGATTTCCAGCGTATGTAAAAAAGCAGACGTTAAGGCGATTCTTGTGATCGATGCGCTGGCAGCACGGCGCAGCGAGCGGATTTTTTCGACTTTTCAGCTGACGGATACCGGTATTGAACCCGGTGCGGGAGTAGGGAATAAGCGCAGCGCTTTAAATCAGGCTGCATTGGGAATTCCGGTGATTGCAATTGGAATCCCTACGGTGGTATATGCTGCTACGTTGGTCTATGATGCTGTGGAAGATCTTTTAATATCTGCTACCGGGCAGGATAATGAAACTGTGCGGGAGGCTGCGGAAAAGGCTGCGGTACAGAAAATGCAGGATATGGTGGTAACACCTAAGGAAATCGATATTATCGCACAAGACAGTGCTAAGATTCTGGCTGATGGCATCAATCTGGCGCTGCACAGAGATATTACTTTAGATGAAATTGCTGAATATATGTTCTAAAAAGAACTTTTGTAAATATACTATGGTATAGGTTGATTGCAAAAGGGGGATACACATGAAAAAATGGACATGCTGCATTATTTCAGCGGTGCTGATTCTTTCTGTATTGTTTGCGCAGAGAGGGCAGCCTGCAGTGACGCTCAGCCATGAGGCATCGGATACGGCAGTCAGCGAGAACTTCTCGCAGAAGCTTGTTGACGGTATCATGGCGTTATTTATGGGGCTGAGCCGAGAGGAGGAGGTAAGCAGGGAGATTGTGATTGATCTGTCCCACGGGGAGATCTCGGATGAGATGCTGGTAGAGATACAGCGGATCAAGGAAGAAGTCACCCAGCAGGAGAACCAGACGCCGCCGCCGCAGGTGACGCAGGCTCCCGAAGTAAAAAAACCGTCGGTGCTGCTGTATCATACGCATACCGACGAAGCGTTTTGGAAGGGCGACCAGGATTATGTTGAAACCAGTGCCGGCAGAACGCTGAATCCAGATTACAGTGTAGTACGCGTTGGAAAGACCTTTAAATCCGCTTTGGAACAATATGGGTTCTCTGTTATCCATGATCAGACGGACAATGTTTCGGCCAGCTTTAAAGATGCGTATCAAACCAGTTATAATACGATCAAAAAATATATCGGCAGTGTGGATATATACATAGATATGCATCGGGATGCGTATATGGGGCGGGATCCGAATTTTTTAAAAAGCGGTGATACGGAATATGCGTATGTATGTTTTGTAGTGGCTAATGGAGAGAATTATACGCAAAAGCCCAACTGGCAGGAAAATTACAAACTGGCGCTTCAGCTGACGAATACGCTCAATGAGCTTTGCCCCGGCATCGCTAAGGATATTATCTTTAAAAATGCACGGTTTAATCAGCATATATCCAATTCGTGTCTTCTGATCGAAATGGGCAATGAAAAAAATACATTAGAACAGGTCAATGCCAGCGCAGAAATGGTTGCCCGGGCGTTTAACGAGGTATATTCTTCTTAAAAGCAGTAATAGAAAAAATTCATGCAGCAGGAAGAAGACGGGGAAAAAGAAAATTTTTCACCGTTTTCTTTCTTATATTAATCATGTATACAGATTGATACAATTGAGTCGTGCGGATCTTACAAAATAAAGAAAGCCGTAGACGGCTGTGTGCAAAAGGATATTTTCCTATTGTAAAAATTCCGGAAAAATAGAATAATGTTCTTTAAGAAAAACCAAGTCTATGGAAGCAGGCGGGGAATGAGATGAAAAAATTATGCGTTCTTCTGGCGGTTTTATCGGTGCTTTTATCCGCACCCCGAATTTTTGCTTTGGGTACAGGCGCCTATTCCTGTACGGTGCTGGCCGAGGATATGAGTGAAACCTCGTATCAGCTCTATCTCTCCGGCTGCAGCGGTCATTATGATGCCGCCGGAGATTCCATTACGCTGTATATTACCAATACCTGCAGCGAGGAAAGAAGTTTTCAGCTCACGGTAGGATACAGCGGGGATCGGGTACAGACGACGGTGGAGTCCGGTTTTGTTGTACTGCCGCCCCAGACTACGGGGAAGTTTCAGCTGACGGAGCTTTCGCAGTATCCGGAAAAGGCCAATGATGCGCTGGGGTATGTACCCGATTCTCATTTAGGAGGCAATTCGGTGGTCCGTATCCAGATGTCTAAAGCACTGGAGGGTGACTCCTTTATTATCACAGGACTTGACGGCTATTCCATCGCCCGGGATTCCGGCTTCAGCGAACTGTCGCCGCAGGCACTGGCTCCCTGTGCATTTGATGCGGACGCTGTTTTAAACGCCAGGCTTGTGATCAAGGACGAAGGCTCTGAGGAGATCATGCAGGAGGAATTCGGTATTTCTGCTGTGCAGCCGAGCCTAAAGACGGTAGATACCTTTGTGATTTTCGTGGTTTGTTCCGCTATTGTATGCGCCGGCGGGCTCGTGATTTATTTATTTACCTATATCAGTAAACGGAGGAAGCAGAATGACAGAGAAGGAAAAATATGAGGAGTGGCTCAGCAGAGAGGATCTTGACGCCGAGGTGCGCGCACAGCTGGAGGCAATGCGCGGAAAGGATACTGAAATATTCGAGAGCTTTTATCGCGATCTTGAATTTGGAACCGCGGGTCTGCGCGGTATATTAGGGGCTGGGACGAACCGGATGAATATCTATACGGTTGGAAAGGCCACGATGGGATTTGCCCGTTATTTAAAGGAAAATTTTAAAGCACCTTCCGTAGCTATTGCTTATGATTGCAGAAAAAATTCCAGATTGTTTGCCTGGGTCAGCGCAAGGATTATGGCTGCCAATGGAATTCGGGTGTATATCTATTCTGAATTAATGCCCACGCCGATGCTTTCCTATGCGGTGCGGTATTATCACTGCGACGGCGGTATTGTGATCACTGCCAGCCATAATCCGGCGCAGTATAACGGATATAAAGTGTACGGCCCCGATGGCTGTCAGGCCGGTCCGGAAATGGCGGACGCTATTTTAAACTATATCAACCGGATCGGTGTTTTTGACGCATGCCTGGCGCAGGAGAAGGATGCGCATATTACGGTGATTCCTCAAAGCGTGATCGATGATTATATTGATACGATTACTTCGCTGCGCGTTACGGAGGATCCAGAAGCAGTAAAGGCGCTGAAGGTAGTTTATACGCCTTTAAACGGTACCGGCAGAATGCCTGTTGCAAAAATGATGCAAAAAATAGGGCTTACACAGGTCAGCGTAGTGCCGGAGCAGGAGATGCCTGACGAGAACTTTACTACCTGCCCGTATCCGAATCCTGAAAACAGAGAAGCGCTTGCGATGGGCATTGAGTTGGGAAAAAGAACGCGGCCGGATATTGTGCTGGCAACGGATCCGGATGCGGATCGGGTCGGCATAGCGGTAAACCATAAGGGTGAGTATATTTTGGTCACCGGTAATGAAATGGGGGTTCTGCTGCTGGATTATATCTGCCGTGTAAAAGAAGCAAATCACACGATGCCCCGGAATCCGGTAGCTGTAAAGACGATTGTTACCACGGCTATGGTGGATGAGGTAGCGGCATACCATCATGTAAAATTGGAGAGCGTGCTGACCGGCTTTAAATTTATCGGAGAAATTATTTCCTCCCTGGAGGCGCAGGGCAGGCTGGAAGATTATCTTTTGGGCTTTGAGGAGAGCTATGGCTATCTTGCCAGCGGCCATGTGCGGGATAAAGACGCCGTGAGCACGTCTATGCTGATCTGTGATATGGCGGCATATTATAAAAAGCGGGAGAAAACACTGATCGATGTTTTGGAGGAACTCTCCGAAAAATTTGGCTATTATAAAAACCGTACGGTAAGCTTTTCCTTTGAGGGTGCCTCGGGGATGGAAAAGATGGCCGCGATTATGGAGCGCCTGCGCAGTGATATGCCGCCGGAGATTGCCGGTGCCCGGATTGTTGAGGTCAGTGACTACCGTGCTTCGGTAACAACGGATAACAACGGACAAAGACCTATTCTGCTTCCTAAATCCAATGTTTTAGGGTATAAGCTTGCCGACGGCTGTTCTTTCGTCGTGCGGCCATCAGGTACGGAACCAAAGCTGAAAGTCTATATTTTTGCCAAAGCGGATTCGGCACAAAAGGCTTTGGAGAGGATCGATGCCTTAAAGGAAGCTCTGCATGCGGTCATAAAATGATAAAAAAGGGCACGCGCTTCGGGCGGCCCTTTCCATTTATAAAAGAAAAGGAGAGAATGCCTTTTGCTGTCTGTTGGAATTTTAGGTGCCGGAACCTGGGGAATTGCGCTTGCCAGAATGCTGGATCTGTGCGGCCGGCAGGTAACGGTATGGTCAGCGCTTGAAGAGGAAATTCGGAGACTTTCCCGTACACGGCGGCACCCAAAGCTGCCTGGAATGGAGATTCCTCCCGGGGTGTGCTTTACCTCCGAGATTGCCCGGGCCTGCCGAGAAAAAGATATCATCGTTTTCGCAGTGCCCTCACTCTATGTGCGGGCTACGGCGGCAAAAGCGGCGGAATATATTCAGCCGGGCCAGGTTATTGTTGATGTCGCCAAAGGAATGGAAGCAGAAACGCTGATGACGCTTACTGAAGTGATCGGGGATGAAATCAATAAGGAGATTCCGCTTGTGGCGCTTTCAGGGCCTACGCATGCCGAAGAGGTAGCTATGGATTTGCCCACGACGATCGTATCGGCCTGTGAAGATATAAAGATTGCCGAATTTGTGCAGGAGGTTTTTACCGGCCCTTTTATGCGGGTGTATACCAATACGGATAAAAAGGGGGTGGAGATTTCCGGAGCGCTGAAAAATATCATCGCGCTGGCAGCGGGAATTTCGAAAGGACTTGGATATGGCGATAATACCAAGGCGGCTATTATCACGCGCGGAATTGCGGAAATTTCACGCCTGGGGCAGGCAATGGGCTGTCAAAACAGGACGTTCAGCGGTCTTGCGGGAATCGGGGATTTGGTGGTTACCTGTACCAGCGAACACAGCCGCAACCATCAGGCGGGTGTATTGCTGGGGCAGGGATATTCCGCCCGGCAGGCGGTTGAAAAGGTGGGAATGGTTGTGGAGGGAATCCATATGCTTCCGGCGGCGATGCGGCTTAGCCAAACGAATGCTGTGGAACTTCCGATAGCCTGCGGTGTAAATGATATCGTCAATCATGGTCTGGAGCCGCGGCTCGCGGTGAATGTACTAATGGACAGAAAGTTAAAAAATGAACATGAAAGCGACTGCCTGCATACAGTGGTATAAGCGGTATTCTTCATACCACGGATATCAGGAAGCCGGAGACGGAAATAGGATTAAAGGTCATACATATGGATCAGGTTCAGGAAGCAAAACAAAAAAGAATGACGACCCAGCCGGTAGGCAGGCTGGTTTGTTCTATGGCGGTGCCTACGATTATCAGTATGCTGATATCTTCTGTTTATAATATGGCTGACACCTATTTTGTAGGTCAGCTTCACGATATCAGTGCTACCGGCGCGGTGGGCGTAGTGTTTTCTTTTATGGCCGTTATTCAGGCCGTGGGGTTTTTCTTTGGGCATGGCTCCGGCAATTACATATCACGCCAGTTAGGCAAAAATCATGCTGAAAATGCGGAAACTATGGCAGCTACCGGTTTTATATGGTCGTTTGTCTGCGGTTTTTTGATTATGGCCGCAGGCTTCCTTTTTCAGGACAGGATCGTATGGGCTTTGCAGGCCACGGAAACAATTTATCCCTATGCGATGGAATATCTTACCTATATTTTAATCGCTTCGCCGTTTATGTGCGGGGCTTTGGTGCTGAACAATCAGCTTCGTTTTCAGGGAAGCGCGTTTTACGGTATGATTGGGATTACCTCCGGTGGCATCTTAAATATGCTGTTGGATCCGCTTTTTATTTTTACATTTAGGCTGGGCGTCGCGGGGGCGGCGATCGCCACGATGATCAGTCAGATGGTCAGCTTTTTTGTTCTGCTGATTATGGTAAATAAAAGCGATGCAATCAAAATCAAAATAAAAAAATTTTCCTTTTCCTTCCGGTGGCTGAAAGAAATCTTCCGGGGCGGAATCCCTTCCCTTTGCCGGCAGGGGATCGGAAGCGTTTCTACTATGTGCTTAAATGCGGGTGCAGGCTATGTTGGTGTTGTTATGGGGACCGGGGATGCGCCGATCACGGCAATGACGGTGGTTACCAAGGTCGTCTATTTTGCTTCTTCCGCGCTGATCGGCTTTGGGCAGGGGTTTCAGCCGGTATGCGGTTATAATTACGGCGCAGGATTATACGGACGGGTAATAAAGGCTTTCTGGTTTTGTGTAAAAACGTCTTCGGCTGTACTGTTGCTGTTTTCAGTGGCAGGAATCATCTTTGCACCGCAATTGATCGCTTTCTTTCAAAAAGAACCGGAGGTTGTCTCTTTCGGTGCGGTTTCCCTCCGTTACCAGTGCTTTACGTTTGCCCTCAGCGGATGGATTGTGATATGCAATATGATGCAGCAGACAATGGGAAAAGCAGTGCGGGCTTCTATTTTAGCACTTTCCAGGCAGGGGTTGATGTTTATTCCGTTGGTATTAATCCTGCCCCGCGTTATAGGACCTTTAGGGCTGCAGATTGCACAGCCGATCGCGGATATTCTGACGTTTCTTATTGCCATCCCTCTGCAGGTGAGCATTTTAAAAGAAATGAAGGAAGAAAAGCTTCGGCAGGCGGCAGCATAATTCTGCATAGGAGGGAAGCCAGGACCATTTTAGCAGCCGGAGCCATAGAAAAGGAAAAAGCCGGAGGTTGTTTTCGGATTCTGCATAAAAAGAAACGGAGATGCTCTGCGGCGGAAAACAGGGCTGCAGGCTTGGCCAGAAAATGAGGTACGGAAAATTTTTAAAGAAATT
>URTC01000013.1 GCA_900550765.1 uncultured Clostridia bacterium
ATTATGAAGGATAAAGGCATTGCGCATATGGGTATTGGTATTGGTACCGGAGAGAACCGCGCTATTGATGCGGCGAAACATGCAATATCCAGTCCTCTTTTGGATACCACCATTTCCGGTGCTACGGGCGTGCTGCTCAATGTTACCGGCGGTGCCAGTCTTTCGCTTAATGAAATTAATGAGGCGGCCTATCTTGTCCATGAGGCGGTATCGCCTGATGCCAATATTATCTTTGGCGCCGGTATCGATGAGAGCTTGGATGACGAAGTACGGATTACGATTATTGCCACCGGTTTTGAAAAACGTGCCCCGCGTGCATCTAAGCCGCAGCGTATGACCGAAAGAATCATTCGTTCTGATGAACCGGTACGGGAAACGCCTGTGGAAGAAGAGGATGAAGGTCTTGTTATGACCAATTTTGAACCTAAGGCCACCCGTGAAAATACAGAGCAGTCCTTTGTACGGATGCAAAAGCCCAGAATGGAAGCCGAAGAAGTAGAGGATGATGAAATTTTTGTTCCTCGAAGAGAAGAGCGGACACGGCGGCAGGCCGAGCCGGAGGAGCAGCCCAAACGAGGCGGATTCCTTTCTTCTTTCAGAAACAATGATAATGAGCAGGATGATTATGATGATATCGACTTTGATATGCCTGCCATTACCAGAAGACATCGCAGAGATCAATAAATATGAGCATGTGCGGGGCGGGAAACTGCTCCGCATTGTCTATCATACAGCCTGGTAAGATAGTGGTTCCTACTGCGGCGAAAAAAGTCATTCGGAGGAAAACAGATGGAGCTTGTATTTAAAAAAATAACAGAGTTTCCGCGGGGAACACTTTGTGCTTTGCTGAGAGAGGGATATTCTTTTGAACCTAAATTTGAGCAGGATTGTTTTGGGCAATGGCGTGCGTTTGATGATTTCTTCTATGATACGCCGCATATTGCTGAGAACTGCGGATTTATGACGGTCCTCGGGGATATTCCTATCGGGTTCGTTTCCTGGAATCCTACCAATATGCCTGTATCGGTAGAAATCGGGCATAACTGTATTGCGGCCAAGTATAAGGGGAAGGGTTACGGTAAGCAGCAAATGAAAGAAGCAGTAAAACGCATTTTAGCCCAAGGAGCCCAAAAAATTGTAGTTACAACAAATGAAATTCTTCTTCCTGCACAGCGCACCTATGAAAGTGCGGGATTTAAGTTTGTGCGGAAAAGTGAAGAACCGGATAAAGCTGAATATGCAGGCATGCGTATGCACTATGCGCTTGTTGTAAATGAGTTTTGTCCGTATTAAAAAGATACCGTGTCTCATATTGCTGCCATCGAGATTCTGCAATTTTTGGGAGGAAGAAGCGCAAAGGATGCAAAAGCGGAAATAAATTGATATTTTTTATAAGAGGATTGTGGTGTCGTATTGTTTTTTTCTAATATTTTTAGCGAGTGATAGGCTCGCTTTTTCTTTTTTTGAAAGAGCTGTGTGCTGATGCAATGGATCGTAAAAAGAATATTGGCGGCAGATCAATAATTTTTTAATATTTTGTTAGTTGAAAATAAATATTTATCTTGAAATACGGAATGTAAAAAGGTATAATAGAAATAAGAAGAAAGATCTTCTGCAGATATTTTCCGGGCAGCTCGGAGGAAAGGGGTTTTTACAAAATGGATTATCATGCTTCAAGGATAAGAAATGTTGCGTTTATCGGCCATGGGGGTGACGGGAAAACCGCTCTTACGGAGGCCTTGCTGTTTTTAAACGGGAATATTGAGCGCATGGGAAAAAACGAAGAAGGCAATACCGTATGCGATTATGATGCGGAAGAGATTAAGCGCCATATTTCTATTTCGCTTTCGGTAGCACCTGTCGAGTTTGACGGATATAAGATAAACATCATGGATTGCCCCGGATATTTTGATTTTGAGGGCAGTGTGATCAGCGCGCTTTCTGTGGCAGATGGTGCGGTTATTGTGATGTCGGCGGTATCGGGTATCGATGTCGGTACGGAAAAAGCAATGGAACGTACCAAGAAAAATAAAATACCAAGGCTTATTTTTATAAATCAAATGGATAAAGAACATGCTTCCTTTGAAAAAACGGTTGTGCAGCTTAAGGAAAAATATGGGAGTTGTATCGTGCCGCTGCTGTATCCGATCTTTCAGGAAGGCGTCATGACGGGGTTTGTGGATCTGATCGAAAACCAGGCGTATTGCTTTACTGGCAAAAAACAGGAGAAGACGGATATCCCGGCAGAACTTGCCGACGTAGTTGCACTTGAACGCAGTGCGCTGATGGAAACGGCTGCGGAAAATGATGAAGAACTGATGGAAAAAGTGATTATGGAAGAAACACTTACGCCCGAAGAAATCGTGAAGGGCCTTTCTTTGGGAGTTGCCGATACGTCTGCGGTTCCGGTTTTATGTGGAAGTGCGTTGGAGGGAAAAGGAGTAAAACTGCTGCAGGATACTCTGGTGCGCTTTGTTCCTTCGCCGGAGGATAAAGAATTTGCCGGAAACGAGGAGAGCCGCCGCTGCAAGGAGAACGAACCGTTTTCGGCGTATATTTTTAAAACGATATCGGATCCCTTTGCAGGAAAGCTTTCTCTGTTTATGGTACGCTCGGGAGTGCTTTCGGGAGAGACGGCACTGTATAACGCCAACGAAGAGAAGCAGGAAAAGATGGGAAATCTTTATGTGCTGCGGGGAAAACAGCAGATTCCTGTACAAAAATTATATGCCGGAGATATCGGAGCTATTGGCCGCCTGCAGGTTTCTCTAACGGGACATACGCTGTATTCGGGAAAAATAATTACTTATGCGCCCATAGAAATCCCCTGGCAGGGAATCAGCCTTGCGGTATATCCCAAAAAGCAAGGGGATGAAGATAAAGTGTTTTCAGGGCTGCGGCGTCTGGCGGAGGAAGATATTACGCTGAGTCTTGAGAAGAATGTGCAGACCAACGAGATGCTGTTAAGGGGCTTAGGTGATGTGCATCTGGAGGTTGCGGTAGAAAAATTAAAAAGTAAATTTAATGCCGAGGCTGAACTGCGCACACCGGTAGTGCCTTATCGGGAAACGATCAGAAAATCCGTTAAGGCACAGGGAAAATATAAAAAGCAATCTGGAGGCCATGGGCAATATGGTGATTGTTGGATAGAATTTAATCCCAGTGATAAGGACTTTGAATTTGTGGATAAAGTTGTAGTGGGGGCTGTTCCGCGATCGTATATTCCCGCGGTTGAAAAGGGTTTGCTTGAATGCATGCAAAGAGGCGTTTTGGCCGGATACCCTGTAACAGGGATCAGTTGTACGTTATATGACGGCTCCTATCATCCGGTGGATTCTTCGGAAATGGCGTTTAAAGCCGCGGCCTCTATCGCGTACAAAACGGGATGTAAAAATGCAAACCCGGTATTGCTGGAGACGATCTATACTGAGGAGGATACAGTTCAGGACGATGATATGGGCGATATTATCGGTGAAATCAATAAGCGCCGAGGCAGAATCCTGGGAATGACGCCCGTATCCGGCGGACAGCGTATTGAAGGTGAGGTTCCCCTGGCGGAAATGTTCTATTATGCGGCGGATCTTCGTTCTATGACCCAGGGACGGGGAACGTATCAGATGGTTTTTGCGCGGTATGAGGAAGTGCCGGCGCATATTGCGGCAAAAATTGCCGCCGCGGCGGGGAACAGTGAAAACGAAGAATAAGTATTTGCCAAAATACTTTAAATACTGTAAAATAAAGATATTACCATGGGAGGAAGAAATCATGCAGATCACAGATGTAAGAATTCGCAAAGTGGAAACAGCCGGCAAGCTGAAGGCCGTGGCATCGATCACTTTTGATGATGAATTTGTTGTTCATGATATCAAAGTGATTGAGGGAAACAACTCGCTTTTTGTGGCCATGCCCAGCGTAAAAAATGCCAGCGGAGAATTTAAGGATGTAGCGCATCCGATTAAAACGGAACTTCGCGAAAAAATATCAAACATTGTGCTCGAAAAGTTTTTAAAGGAAAATGAATAAGAAACGGAAAGCAGGGCCGCAGGCCTTGTTTTCTTATGTAGTTTTGGGAGGAATTTATGTATAAAACAGCGCTTATACTTGCCGCAGGCGATGGTAAAAGATTGAAATCAGAGCTTCCATAGGTCCTGCACAAGGTGTGCGGAAAAGAGCTGATTGCGCATGTGCTGAAGGCTGTAAGCAGGATCTCTGATGATGCGCCCATTGTGGTTACAGGAAATAAGAGGGAATTGATAGAAAGCCTTTTAAAGGATAAAGCGCGCTTTGTCGTTCAGCCTGAACGCCGGGGAACGGCGCATGCCGTATTATGTGCAAAGGATTATTTAGAAGGACGAGAGGGATATGTAACGGTAACAGCAGGTGACATGCCGCTGATTACCGAGCAGACGTTTGAGATACTTTTGCAAAAGACTGTTTCGGAAGGGTTGGACGCTTGTGTGCTGACGGCGGTTGTAGAGAATGCCGACGGTTATGGCCGGATTCTGCGGGATGAAAAAAACGGCGTATACGGGATTGTGGAACATCGTGATGCCAGTGAAGAGCAGAAAAAAATACAGGAGATCAATACTTCCGTATATTGCTTTAAGGTGGATTCGCTGCTTGACGCATTGAAAAAAGTAAGGAATAACAATGTGCAAGGGGAACTTTATTTAACGGATACGCTTGCTATTTTAAAAGAGGAAGGGAAGAAAATCGGCGCCTGTATCCTGGAGGACGCTATGGAGGCTATGGGGATCAATGATCGCGTTCAACTGGCACAAGCGGAAAAAGTTATGCGCCGCAGCATCAATGAGAAGATTATGCGCAGCGGTGTTACGCTGATCGATCCGGACAATACTTATATAGAAGCTGATGTGGAGATCGGGCAGGATACAGTAATTTATCCGAATAATTTGCTGAGTAAGGGTACAAAAATCGGTCGGGATTGTATACTGTTCCCTGGCAGTCGGATTGAGGCTTCTGTTATTGGGGATCGCTGTGAAATTCAGGCTTCGGTCATATTGGAGTCCCGCATCGGCAAAGAAACTAAAATCGGTCCGAATGCCTATTTGCGCCCGAATTCTGTAATCGGCGATTATGTGCGCATTGGTGACTTTGTAGAGGTGAAAAATTCTACGATTGGCAATGGCAGTAAGGTCAGCCATTTAACCTATGTGGGTGACGCCGAGATGGGGCAGAATTGTAATGTAGGCTGCGGTACAGTGTTTGTGAATTATGACGGTGCGCATAAGCATCATACGCAGGTAGGAGATCATGTATTTATTGGCTGCAATACAAACTTGATAGCACCGGTAAAAGTGGGAAATAATGCATTTATTGCGGCGGGCTCTACGGTGACCGAAGATGTGGAAGAAAATGATCTTTGCATCGCTCGTGCCCGCCAGTGTGTGAAGAAAGGCTGGGTGCTTCAAAATAAAAACTGGAAGTGATATTCTTGTGCTGGCAGGATTGGGAAATCCGGGGCAGCAATATGTTCAAACAAGGCATAATATCGGCTTTCGGGTGATTGATTTTCTTACTGTGGAACTGAAAGCGTCTATGCCCAGAGAAAAGTTTAACGGATTGATCTTTACGGCAGAGGCGGCAGGAAAAAAAATATTGCTGGTAAAACCTCAGACCTATATGAATGAGAGCGGCCGATGTTTGCTGGAGCTGCTGCAATTTTATAAATTGGAACACTCGGCATTAACGGTTATTTATGATGATATTGATCTGCCAGAGGGGAAAGTTCGTATCCGCTCTAAAGGCGGACCGGGAACGCATAATGGAATGCGTTCCATCGTTTCGCTGCTGCACGGCGAAAATTTTTCCCGTATCCGCATTGGTATCGGAAGGCCGGAGATGAAGACAATGGATCTTGCTGCGTTTGTTTTGGGAAAGTTTACGCCGGAGGCGGCTGATACGATGCATAAGGCCGTTTGTACGGCCGGTGATGCTGCGGTAGAACTGATAAAAAACGGCTGTGAAGCAGCTATGCAAAAGTATAATGTATCGGGGTAGAGAATGTTTCAGCTATATAAAAATGCACTGACAAAAAGCGCAGACTTTATCAGCCTTGAAAAAGACGTCCGGGAGGGGGTAAGCCCCCTCTCGGTTTTCGGTGTTTCTGACGGCCAAAAAGCACATCTCGCCGCTGCACTTTGTGAGGAACGCCCTATTTTGTTTATAACGCAGGGAGCCGCAGGGGCTGAGAAGGTAAATAATGATTTTGAATTTTATACTGGAAAAAAGGCAGTGCTGTTTCCGGCAAGGGAGCATTTGATGCAGGCACAGTTTCAAAGCGGAGAGGTGCAGCAGCAACGGATTCGGGCTTTGGATGCTGTTCTGAATGGGGCCAAGATCGTGGTGACGCCGATGGATGCGGTGCTGTATAACCTTATGCCGCCGGAGAGCCTTAAAGCATTAAAGCTCACGGTTGAACTGCATAAGCGGTATTCTATTCGTGAAATTACTGAAAAACTATTGCGCTGCGGCTATAATGCGGTTTCACAGATCAGCGCAAAAGGTGAGTTTTTTATCCATGGCGGTATCGTGGATATTTTCCCGGCGGATTCGGAACACTGCGTAAGGATCGATTTTTTTGATGATGAGGTGGATTCTATTCGCTTGGTGGATCCGGTTTCTCAGCGCTCGGTAGAACGGATTTCCCGCGTGGATATTCTGCCTTTGAAAGAGTGCTGTGCCGGATCGGAGCGCTGTGGGGAAGCTGCAGAATTACTTTTATCTGAATTGATTCATTTTAATAAAACTTGCTTGAATCGGGACGCGGTAACCAGTGCTACGGATACTTTTTCACTTTTGGCTGAAAAGCTGAAGAGCGGAGGATATCCCGCGCAGGCAGACCAGCTTATGGCTTATATTTATCCGGAATATACTTCTCTCTTGGATTATATGCCTGAAAATACCCTGGTTGTATTTGATGAGGTGCGCATACAGAAAGAGCATGGAGAAAATACTGAAATTGAATTTGGCAAAAATATTGCTGAGCTGATGGCTGAGGGAAAAGTGCTGCAGCGGCATGCTAACGTCTTTACAGGTTTTATGCGTTTTTGGAAAAAGGCACTGCAAAGACAGATACTTTCCCTGCAGACAATCAGCGGCGCATTGCCCGAAACAGATGCGCGGGCGATTTTTCATTTTGATGGACGGGCGATGCAGTCCTTTCATGGAAAACCTGAGTTTTTGATTCAGGAGGTTAAACTGTATCAAAATGGAGGGTATCAAATTATTCTGTGCGCCGGAAGTGAGGCGCGGGAAAAAAGGTTGGAGGCAGAATTTTCGGAAGCGGGGATCGGCGTAATTCCGCTGCGGCGTGCTGATGCGGCGATCGCTCCCGGGCAGATTGCCGTTATCCGGGGCTCTGTTGCGCGGGGGTTCGAGTACCCCGGCTGTAAGCTGGCAGTAATTGCGGAAAATGATATTTTTGCCAGTGTAAAGCAAATGCATAAGCCGATGCGTACGGGCAGCAAACATACGATGGATACGTTCGTACAGCTGAAAATCGGTGACGCGGTAGTACACGAAACCAACGGGATAGGTATTTATCAGGGAATTGTAAAAATTGAAACGGACGGCGTAAAAAAAGATTATCTGTTTTTAAAATACAGAGATGAGGATAAGCTTTATGTACCAGTAGAGCAGATGAATCGGGTACAGAAGTATATTGCGCCGGACGATACAAAACCCCGGCTGAGCAAATTAGGTTCGGCCGAATGGAACAAGACCAAGGCCAGGGTAAAAAAGTCCATAGAGGATATGACGGAAAAACTGCTTTCGCTCTATCGGGAACGCGAAGCAGCGGAGGGAATTCGTTTTTTGCCGGATACGCCCTGGCAGCGGGAATTTGAAGAGGACTTTCCATACGAAGAGACGCCCGATCAGCTGCGCTGTATTGCGGAGATCAAAGCGGATATGGAATCTCCCCGGGCGATGGATCGGCTTTTGTGCGGCGATGTGGGCTATGGAAAGACGGAGGTTGCTCTTCGCGCGGTATTTAAAGCTGTAATGAGCGGCAAGCAGGCGGCTATTTTGGCACCGACGACGATCCTGGTACAACAGCATTACAATACGCTGAAAACGCGTTTACTGAATTTTGAGGCTGTGCGGGTAGAAGAGTTGAGCCGTTTTAAAACGGCGAAGGAGCAGAAAAAAATCCTTGCCGACCTTGCACAGGGCAAGGTGGATGTTGTTGTGGGAACGCATCGGATTCTTGCAAAAGATGTAATGTTTTACGACCTTGGCTTGTTGGTAGTGGATGAAGAGCAGCGTTTCGGCGTTGCCCATAAAGAAAAAATCAAGCAGCTGAAAGCCAATATCGATGTGCTGACGCTTTCGGCTACGCCGATTCCCCGTACGTTAAATATGGCGCTTTCGGGAATTCGGGATATGAGCTTGATTGAAACGCCGCCGCTGGAACGATATCCGGTGCAGACTTATGTGGTAGAATATTCTGATGCGATTGTACGCGATGCCATTCTGCGGGAACTGCAGCGCGGCGGACAGGTGTATTATTTGTATAACCGGGTGCAGGGAATCGATTTATTCGCACAGCGTTTGCAGGAGTTGGTACCGCAGGCACGGATTGCCATCGGCCATGGACAGATGGAAGAACGTCAGCTTGAAAAAGTAATGATGGATTTTTGCAACGGCGAATATGATGTGTTGCTTTGCACTACGATTATAGAAAACGGTGTGGATATTCCCGGTGCTAATACGATTATCGTGCATCATGCAGAGCGCTTCGGACTTTCGCAGCTGTATCAGCTGCGGGGGCGGGTAGGCCGTTCCAATAGGATTGCCTATGCATATTTTACTGTGCCCGCAGCCAGAGCGATTGGCGAGGATGCAGTGAAGCGCCTTAACGCCATTGAAGAATTTACACAGATGGGCTCCGGGTTTAAAGTGGCCATGCGCGATTTGGAAATCCGCGGTGCAGGCAACCTTTTAGGCGGAGAGCAGCACGGACATATGTCGCGCATCGGCTATGATTTGTATTGTAAGATGATCAAGGAAACGGTGGATGAAAATCTGGGTAAAAAGAAGGAAGAAGTCCCTGCTGCGTCGGTAGAAATGAAAATCGATGCGTATATCAGTGACGATTATATTCCTAATGAAGCCTTGAAGTTTGCTTCTTATCGTAAAATATCCGATATTCGTGATAAAGAGGATATGCTGGATATTCGGGATGAGCTTTCTGACCGCTTTGGAGAAGTTCCGCAAAGTGTGGACCATCTTTTGCATATTGCTTATATCCGGACAATGGCCGGCCGCCACGGGGTATCGGTTATTCGGGAAGAGAGCGGAAATACGGTGATGATTTTTTCCGCACCGGAGCTGAATAAGGTGTCTGATGCGGTGAACACCTTCTCCGCGCGCTGCGTGATTACGGCAGGAAGAGCCTTTGCCGTTGTGTTTAAAACAAAGGGAATTTCTGATGCGGAAAAGCTTTTATGGCTCAAAGAATTTTTGGAATATATGGATACACTTGGCTGAAATGTGCATGAAAAAATGATGAAATAGGTAAAAAAGACTTGATAGAAACGCCTATTTCTTATATAATAATATACGATTGTAAGATGGAGGTTTTATGTATGAAAAAAATTCTCGCAGCAGTACTCGTGCTTTTGACCGCAGTTGGCGTATTTTCGGGCTGTAACCTTGTAGAAGCAGATGACGGCAACGTGGTCATCGCTACGGTGAACGGCGTTTCTATATTGAAAAGCGATTATAATGAAATTTATAATTATTGGTATTATTATCTTGTAAACTCTTACGGATACACCGCTGATCAGGCCACACAAACGCTGGAGGGGATGAGCAGCGATATTTTAGAGCAGTTGATTGAGGAAGAATTGATTGCGCAAATGGCCGAAAAAGACGGCTTTTTGAATTATACGCAGGAGGATCGTGACGCGGCTGCTGCTGTGATCAATGAGGACAAGCAGTCCTATATCGAAAGTTTAGTTACACAGTATAAAAATGCTTTTGAAGGACAGGAAGTAAAGGGCAAAAATGAAGGAGAAAGCGACGAGGATTATTTCTATCGGATTGCGGAGCAGAAGTATTATAAGAATTTAGAAGATAACGGTGTTACGGAAGAGGAACTGATTCAAGAACAGCTGAAGACCGCTGCACTTGAAAAGTACCAGGAAGATAAAATGAAAGATGTAACCGTGCTGGAATCGGATATTGTTACGGAATATGAGGAACAATATAACACACAGCTTGAGGCCTTGTCTACAGATTCGGCATTTGTATCGGCTTGGAATGAATCTACCTATAAAACACTTGTTTATTATCGGGCCGGATATTCCCTGGTACAGCATATTTTGATCAGTTTTGAAGAAGAAGATCAGAAAACGCTTCAGGCTTATGCGGAGACGATTGCTGAATATGATGAAGAGATCAATGATTATACTGCTGATATAGAAGAAGAAACGGATGAAGCTAAAAAAGCTGAGTATCAGCAGTCACTTGACAGAGCCAAGGAAGAGCAGGCTGAATATCAGCGGAAGTACGAAGAAGCTTTAACGGCGGCTAAGGCAAAAATACAGGATCAGACCGATGAGGTATATGCGTCTGTTAAAGATGCTGATGAGGATACGTTTATCTCTGTTATGGTAGAAAAAACCGGCGATACCGGAATGAAAGATGCCGATACGGCAAAAAAAGGATATCTTGTCGGCCCTGAGGATAATATGGCTGAGGAATTTTCTCAGATGGGACAATCCTTAGAGGCAGGACAGATAGGCGAACCGGTGGCAACATATTATGGATATCATATTATTCGCTGTATTAAAAAGCTCAATGAAGGCAAAGTTCCGTATGAGGATGTAAAGGAAGAGATTCAGCAATATCTAACGGAAACCAAAAAAGAAGAAGAATGGACGGCAATGATTGAAACCTGGAAAACGGAAGCGAAGATCAAAAAATATCCGAATAAGCTGTAATTCAGAAATATCAAAAAATAGCAGATGATAAGTCTGCTATTTTTTTATAGAAAGAGAGCTTTTGAAAAAGACAAAGATCGATATTTTTTTCGCATATGCGGAAGAGACGGGTGGGCAGCAATCGGTCCCAATTTATGTATTGCAGGGAAAACTTGACGTATTAGAAACGGCCGAGGGATAAAAATCGGTTCCGATAAAACTGTTTTGTGAAGGCATGGCACGCTGAGACACCGTGTTATAGGCAATTTGTCCTGCAGGAGAGATGCATACGGGCATACTGGCAGTAATATATACGATAACGACTCCGTCAACGGAAGCAGTATAAGAATTCTGATTTTGATACGTGAATGTATCGGCAAAGTAAGAGTAGTGTATCGTCACCTCAAAGGGCCATATAGAATCGGTAGGAATCTGCATTTGCAGGCAGAAAGGAAGAATGAGCGTGCTTGGAGCAGTATAGCGTGTTCCTTCAAACAGATAAGTAACAGTACCTGGAAGCTCTAAATTCCCGCAAATATCCGCATAGGCATCATTAAAGTGCGGTGTTATCGTGAGCGAAGATTGCCCGGAGGCTGTACCGGTTCCGCCTGCATAAAGCGGTGTCACCTGTTCCGGAGCCTGTGAAATCTCCGTAGTGACGGCAAAGAGATCCCGATCCAGATCCATGCGTACGTTATCAAAGATTCTGGTTGCCAGAATGCAGGTATTGGAGCGGTTATCACAAATCCCTCTGCAGGAAGCAGTGTTTGCCGAGGAAGAAGAGGAACAGTTTATACAAGTAGCCATAATGAAACCCTCCTAACGCTTTTAGTATATGCGCGGAGGGCTTAAAAGTTGCAAGAATTTTTAGAAGTTATTAATTTGATAAAAGATCAAATCCTTTTATTCGGCAGGAGAAAAAAGGTTATGTGTTTAAAAATCTTCAGGTTCATCCGTTTCCTCGAAAGGGGAGTCTGAGATTTCCTGAATGGAGTCTTTCTTTTTTGCTTTCGCGGGGATTGATGAATAAATACCAAATACGGCTAAAATATATCCCAACACAACATTAAAAATGCAGTACTGCAGGGTAAGGGTTTGATCGGTATATTCAAAAATTGTATAGAGCTCTGTTTGGGATAAGAACAGATAAAAGAATGCTGCTGCACCGAAAAAAATAAGCAGTGCCAGGGAGAGCAAGGAAGCCTTGAGGAACAGTTTATCTTTGTTGCCGGCTGCTTTTATATAAAGATAAGTACCGCCGCTGCCAAGCAGGTATCCTGCTGCTGCTGCTGCTTGCGGTAAAAAAGCGCACAGCAGTCCAAAAATGACAGCGGCAATCAGCATTGCCAGCAGCATTAGCATGGTGGGAGAAAGACGTTGAACCAAAAAAGACTTTTGCTTTTCCGGTTGGTCTATTGGCTCTTGAGCATACTCTTCTTTTAAGGACAAAGAGGAGGAAGGGCGAACTTCTACCATTTCTTCGGCGGATACTTCTTGTGAAAATTCTTTGGCAGAATGCTGAGAGATCGTATCTGCATAAACAGCATCCTCCGTAGAAGGAAAGACATACATACGGTCTTTATTCAGCAGATATTCATCGGAATCAGCAGTAAAAATGATGTTGACATGCCGCAGGAATTCAGAAAAACGAGAAGCAAATGCTGTGATATAGGTAGGTTCTTCCAAAAGTTCAGGAGCAAACAAAATTTTAATGCCAGCTTTTAAAAATTTTAAGCGGCAAAAGTATTCGGCATTACACTTTAAATAGTATTCGATTTCTTTTTTCTGGTATCTGTTAAGGGACGGTAAATGAACGCACACGGTAATAAATTGATCGTCACTCGAAACGGTATACAGATATCCATCTATTTTTTTCAGCAGTAAGCCATTGAGTCCCTCTTCAAAGCCGATGTAATTTTGCAGTATTTCAAAAGCACTCATAATAACCTCATCGTTTTCTTAGATTCACACGTATAGTATACCACAAAATGGCGGGATATTCAATAAAAAAACTGCCTGAACATGTCAGGCAGTTGAGAATCAATCGATTTTTTCAAGCAACGCGGCGATTTTAGGAGCCAAAGCTTCTTCTTCTTTTTTAAAGATGACATCGTAAAATTTCAGCAGCATCGGCGCGTTCCAGGCAATGCCGGTTAAGAAGGAATTTCCACCGATCGCATGAATTGCCTGCACACTGGTAGTTTTGCCGCCGTTATAACTGTCAAATACGGTAGAAATCAATTGTGTAGCATTGTCTATTCCCTTATCAAACAGCGCATCAACACTATCGGTGTAGTCATAGCGTGCATCCCTAGGAGCAAGCCAAGGGGTATGCTTTTCGTTCATAAAGTCAATATCCTTCTCGTAAGGGCCGTAAACGGTTTTGGTAAAATATCCGCGGACAAACTCCTTGGAAAAGGCCTCATAGATAGCAGTGATCGGTTTCAGCAAGCCGGGCTTAATTCGTTTTTTCATCCGTGCATTCATATCCTGGTAAGCTTTAATGACGTCTTCCCGAGAAATATCTTTTCCGTAAATAGTTTTGACGTTTACGGGATAAATACGGCAAATTTCCAAAAGCTCATTGTAGGTTACCCAAAACATATCGTCAATATTGATTTCACTTGGTGTTTTATTCATATGTTTTTTGAGCATGATTTGATCGATAGCTGTATTGATACGTTTACGGTAGAGGTCAAAGCGCTCTACCAGCGGCGTATTGGGGGAAGCAAAACCCGAACGGTATAATATGTAAGGGTTTACCGCACAATCCACTGCATAGTGTACAAGATAG
>URTC01000014.1 GCA_900550765.1 uncultured Clostridia bacterium
CGCAAACAAGAAAGAGGCTCTTTCTGTTAGCATCAAACAGATGCTCCCGCGTACCTGCCTTCTGTGTGTATTGTCGCTTGCCGCGCTCATTGTTTTGTTGATTATGGGAACTTCGGCGATGAAGAATTTTGCTCTTGCGGCCTTGATTGGAACTGTAATCAATGCGGTGGCACTTGTTGCTTTGCCGAGCTTTATCAGCGTTTTCAGCAGGGCGAAGTAAGCAGATTTATTTAAGCAACTCCCTTCTGGATACACGGAAGGGAGTTTTATGTATTCGGAGGGATCATGCCGTTAGTACTCAAACCGAAAAAGAAAATATCGGAAATTGATTTTGACGCGGTGCGTAGTTTGGCACAGGATTTACATTGTGATGAACTGTTTGCTCAAATTTTGTATAACCGCGGTTTTACTGAAAAAGAGGCATGCATGGCCTTTTTGTATCCCGATGCGTCCCAATTGCTGGATCCTTTTTCAATGCTGCATATGCAAAAAGCGGCAGAACAAATTAGAAGGGCAGTTCAAAAGGGCAGAAAAATCGTTATATACGGAGATTATGATGTGGATGGCGTTTCTGCAGCGGCGATTTTATTTACTGCGCTGCGCCGCATGGGGGCAGAGACGAAAGTCTATATTCCCGACCGACATAAGGAAGGGTATGGTCTGAATATGGAGGCCGTTGAAAAATTGTTCAGCGGCGGAGATGAATTGCTGATCACTGTCGATTGTGGGATTGCTTCAGCAGATATTGTGCAAAAGGCAGCGGAAAATAATTGGGAGATGATCGTAACGGATCATCACAGTATTGCGGGCCGGCTTCCTGCCTGTACGGTATTGAAGCCAGGTCAGCCCGGAGATACGTATCAAAATACGGCACTTTGCGGCGCAGGTATTGCTTTTAAGCTGGCCCAGGCTTTGCTGGGAAATGCTGCTGAGGATTTGATCGATTATGCCTGTGTGGCAACGGTCGCTGACGTAGTGCCGCTGACAGGGGAAAACCGTTATATTGTAAAAAAAGGACTGGAATATCTTAACCGTGCGCCGCGCGCATGTTTTCGTGCCCTGCTTGATGCCGCAGCTTTCAGCGGTGAAGTAACTTCGCAAACCATAGGCTTTACGATTGCCCCCAGACTTAATGCTGCGGGAAGAATGGAAAGCGCGGATACGGCACTTGCTTTGCTTTTATCTGACGGTGAACAGGCAAGGGAGAATGCGCAGCTGCTTTGCAGCTATAATCAGCGGCGCCAGGAGAGAGAAAAGGAAATTTTGACTCTTGCTGAAGAAAAAATAAAAGCAGGCGGGCAGATCCGCAGATATAAAGTGATTGTTGCTGGCGGGGAAGGCTGGGATGACGGCGTAATTGGAATATGCGCGGCAAGACTGGCAGAAAAATATAAGCGGCCGTGTCTGCTGTTTTCCATAGATCAAGAGGGAATAGCAAAGGGCTCAGCGCGCAGTGTGCCGGGAGTGGATTTGTTTGAGATGCTTTCCGCAAATGCCTCTTTATTTGAAAAATTCGGCGGACATCAAATGGCTGCGGGCATGAGTATAAAAAGGGATCGGCTTGACGAATTGGCCCGGGTGTTGGATAGGTATATCCGGCAAAATGCGGATTTGAGGTTACTCTATCCATGGGCAGGCTATGATGCCAGAGCCAAGATGGAACATATTACGCTGGATTTTTGCAGGGAACTTACTTTGTTTGAACCGACGGGCTGCGAAAATTCCCCGGTAAGTCTCCGTTTTGATAATTGTTTGGCCGGCGGAATGAAAAAGGTGGGCGCGGCAGGCGCACATTTGAAGCTTTATTTGCAGGATGATACGGCAAGAAATACGGCAGTTGCTTTTCATTATCAAAAACATGAGTGTGATTATTTTCGTTTGGCGAGAGCTTCGGTGATTGCTGTGCCGGAGATCAATACTTGGCAGGGCAGGGAATCGGTAAGCTTGAAAATTGAAAATGTAAAAGAAATGGAGAACATCAAAGCTGGACAGTTTGCCGAAGAGCTTACCGCAGCCTTCTTTGAACGGCTTGTATATCCGGTGACCAATCAGGCAAATATCTGCTATTTTGATGAAAGCAGCGATCTGGCTTATCAAATATCTCAATGGGAGGACGAGGATATCGCAGGTACGCTGATTTTATGTGATCATCCTGAATATGCCGCCGGATGTATTCGAATGTTGGAGGAAGAGGCTCCGCGGTACGATATTTCTCTTTATTATCCGATTAATGCGTGTAACGGTTATAATTCTTTGGTACTTGCAGCCGATATCAGCCAAATTGATTTCAGTGTGTATACCCGTATCGTTGTTTATGATTTGCTGAATCCTGGCTTTGCGGATTTTTTGGCAAAGAAGGCTCCTTGGGCGGAGATTTTTGCTCTGAAATGCGATGTCTCTCTTTTTGATAGAATTTTTGAAGATTATAAGCAATTTTCTCGCCAGGAGATGCTCAAGGCGTATAAAGCATTGCAGGAATGCACAGGAATATATGAGAGCAGAAGCATGTGCATTCGTGAGATCTCCAGCCAAAAGCAACTTACTATGCCGCTGCTTTCCGTAGCGCTGGATACCTTTTGTGAATTGGGTTTTTTGGAATGTCAAAAGAATGAAGGCTTTACGGTGAAAGTGGAAAAGAATGCTGCTAAACGAAATTTGGAAGAAAGTGTTTTTTATGCTAAGCTTTTAAAATGTGTGAATCGCAGGGGTAGTTTATGAGCCAATTGCAGGAAATCATTCAAAAACAGTATACGCCGCAGGAAGCTGCGGTCATTGAACATGCCCACGAGCTGGCCGTAAAAGCACATGAAGGACAAATGCGGGAATCGGGCGAACCATATATTATCCATCCGGAAAATGTGGCACTTATTCTGGCGCAAATGGGCATGGATGCTGAAACTGTGTGCGCGGCGCTTCTGCATGATGTGGTGGAGGATACCGAGATTTCCGAAGCAGAAATTGTGGAACAGTTCGGCTCTACGGTGGGAGAAATTGTAAAAGGGGTTACCAAGCTTAATAAAATACAGTTCGCTTCCAAAGAGGAAGCGCAGGCAGAAAATTTACGAAAAATGTTTTTGGCCATGGCCCATGATATCCGAGTCATTCTTGTAAAATTGGCGGATCGGCTGCATAATATGCAGACGCTGGAAAGCTGTGAAGAGCAAAAGCGCCGCAGAATTGCAAAGGAAACTTTGGATATCTATGCGCCGCTTGCCAACCGGCTTGGTATTTATCAGATCAAATGGCGGCTTGAAGACCTGTGCCTGAAGTATTTGGAGCCTGAGGCTTATAAATATATTGATGATGCAATCAATCAGGGGCAGGAAGAACGGCAGCAGGTGATTGCGGAGATCATTGAGATCATACGCAAAAAATTAGATGAAAACGGTATTCCGGCTCAAATATACGGCCGTCCGAAGCACTTTTACAGCGTGTATAAAAAAATGAAGCAGCAGGGAAGCAATACAATCGATCATATTTATGATTTGAGCGCCGTACGGATCATTGTAAAGGATGTTCGTTACTGCTATGAGGCTTTGGGGATCATGCACAGTGAATTTAGACCCATGCCCGGTCGTTTTAAAGATTATATCGCCATGCCGAAGGCAAATATGTATCAGTCCCTGCATACGACGGTGATTGGGAAAAACGGAAATCCCTTTGAAATACAGATTCGTACCGAGGAAATGCATAATACCGCTGAATACGGTATTGCGGCGCACTGGAAGTATAAAGAAGGAAAAACAAATCCGCTTACTACCGGCGAAGCCAAGCTCAGCTGGCTGCGCAGAATGATGGATTTTGAGCATGAGGCCAAGGACAGCGCCGAATTTATCGATGTGGTAAGGACAGAGCTGTTTAATGATGAAGTATTTGTTTTTACGCCCAAGGGAGATGTTAAAAGTTTGCCTATGGGGTCTACGCCGCTGGATTTTGCATATTCGGTGCATTCGTCTATCGGTCACCGCTGTATCGGTGCTAAAATCAATGGACGTATTGTTAATATTGATGCTAAGCTGAAAAACGGTGATATCGTGGAGATTCTTACGGCTTCCGCCAATGCCGGACACGGCCCCAGCCGTGACTGGCTGAATATTGTGCACACCAATGAGGCAAAGTCAAAGATCCGGGCGTGGTTTAAAAAGGAACTGCGTGAGGAAAATATCGTAAAAGGCAAGGATATGCTGGATAAGGAGGCCAAGCGGTTAGGGTATCAGATCTCGGCGCTTACCCGGCAGGAATGGCTGAATCCTATTTTTAAAAAATATAAAATTCAATCGATGGATGATCTGTATGCTTCGGTAGGGTATGGCGGTCTGCGTGTGCATCAAATCCTTCCCAGACTTGTGGAGGAGTATAAAAAAACAGTAAATGAAGCCGATGAGAGTGAAAAACCAAAAGAGCAGAAGCACAGGGAACGCTCCAATAACGGCGTAATTGTAAAAGGGGAAAGCAATATGCTGGTACGGTTTGCCCGCTGCTGTTCCCCGGTTCCCGGAGATGATATCGTAGGATATATTACCCGCGGCCGCGGCGTTTCTGTACACCGCAGGGATTGCAGTAATTTGGGAAGCTTTGAGCACGAACGTGAGATTGAGGTAAGCTGGGATCTTAATGCCGAAACCAGTTATGTAGCCAATGTGCAGATGCTCAGTTATGACAGAACGGGCATTATTTTGGATGTTTCCAATTGCATTTATACGGCCAAAGCGGATATTGCATCTTTGAACGTTTCAACAAAGGAGGGCTCCGCTACCATCACCATGGGCATTCGTATTTCTGGCGCCCAGCAGTTGGAGACTATTTTGAAGGCGTTTAAAAAAATCCAGGGAGTTATTGAGGTTTACCGGATTAATAATTAGCAGGAGGCTGTTATGCGCGGCGTATTGCAGAGAGTAAAAAGCGCATCGGTTGTTGTCGGCGAACAAAAAATTTCGCAGATCGGAACGGGCATTCTGCTGCTGCTTGGTATTGCGGACACCGATACCGAAAAAGATGTGGCTTATATATGCGAAAAAACGCTGAATATGAGGATTTTTCCTGACGGGAACGGCAAGCTGAATCTTAGTTTAAAGGAGACGGGCGGTTCCGTATTGCTGGTATCGCAGTTTACTCTTTATGGCGATGTACGGAAGGGCCGGCGTCCGTCGTTTTCTCGGGCGGCCGGTTCTGCGTATTCCAAACCGCTGTATGAAGCGGCCTGCCGATATTTTGAACAGCATGGTGTTATGCTGCAAACGGGAGAGTTCGGTGCGGATATGCAGGTAGAACTGATCAATGAAGGACCGGTAACAATCCTTGTGGATAGTGAAAGGATGTTTTAAATGGAAATAGCAAAGCTGAAAACAGGAGTTCTGGGTGTAAATACCTATCTTGTTTCGGATAACGATACCGAGGCCTTTGTGGTGGACCCGGGGGGAGATGCGCAAAAAATTCGGCAGACGGCGGCGGAAAAAGGCTGGAATATTCAGGCGGTGCTGCTGACGCATGGCCATTTTGATCATATTGGAGCACTGCGGGAACTGCAGCGGGACGGCGCCGAGGTATATGTTCATGCTGCGGATGCGCCGATGCTTTGGGATGCGCAAGCTTCTTTAGCGGCACAGTTCGGATACACAACAGAGCCTTGCCGGGCAGAC
Organism: uncultured Clostridia bacterium; assembly: GCA_900550765.1. Lineage (GTDB taxonomy): Bacteria > Bacillota > Clostridia > Christensenellales > QALW01 > UMGS1322. Next base: position 5,640 of record URTC01000014.1, read on the forward strand.
CATTTACTGACCGGCGGAGAAGAATTATCTCTTTGCGGTATGAATCTTCGGGTAATTGCAACGCCCGGTCATACGCCGGGCGGGGTGTGTTATTTAGTAGGAGATGTGATCTTCAGCGGAGATACACTGTTTTGCGGCAGCGTAGGGCGTACGGATTTTTCAGCAGGAGACCATGAGCAGCTGATCCGTTCGGTTAAAAATAATCTTTTGACGCTGCCGGATTCTCTGCGTGTATTGCCGGGCCATGGAGATGAAACCGCAATAGAAGACGAGAAAAAATATAATCCTTTTGTGAGGTAGCATGAAGCTGAAAACCAATGCTCCGGAGTTTTATAATGAAATATCCGAGAGTATACGTGCTTTTATAGAGGCAGATAAAATTGAATTGACAGAGGATGCGGCCGACATTGAAGTGATGCGGCAGATAGAAAACGGTACCGTATATGCCTGGGCGGTATATCGGGATATTTTGGGGGAAAGCCGTGAAGTATTACCAATGCATGACGCAGCCGCACAGGAGCGTGTCATCAAGCGGTGTATAAAACTGGCAGTATATTTTTCTTTTAAAAAATATACGGGCCGGCAGCTGCCATGGGGTTCGCTTACCGGTATACGGCCGACCAAACTGGCAAGAGAATATTCTGCCGCAGACGGTGCAAGCCGCGCACTGCTGGAAAAATACGACCTTCCTTTGGAAAAAGGAGAGCTGTTGGAGGACATATGCAGAAATCAGGAAGAATTTTATCACCCGCAGGAGAATGAGATTGATGTTTACATAGGAATTCCATTCTGCCGTACTCGGTGCACCTATTGTTCGTTTTCCTCTACCGATTCCACTAAGGGAGAAAAACTGATGGCACCGTATATCGAAGCGCTTCTAACAGAGATTGACCAAACGGCGGCATTGCTTGAAAAATTAAATAAGCAAATACGCTGTCTTTATATCGGCGGCGGCACGCCAACCGCACTGACCGAAGCTCTTTTTGAAAAAATGCTGCGGTATGTTTGCAGGGCGTTCCGGCCGCAGAGGGAATTTACCGTTGAGGCGGGGAGACCCGATACCATTACAGAGAATAAGCTGTATGTAATGAAAGATTGCGGTGTTTCGAGAATTAGCATCAATCCTCAAAGCATGAATGCTGAGACGCTGCAAAAAATAGGGCGCAGCCATTTGCCGGAAGATATTGTACGGTGCTTTGCGCTGGCAAGAGAGGTAGGATTTCAGACTATTAACGCAGATATCATTGCGGGGCTTCCTCAAGAGACGCCGGAGATGTTTTTTTCGACGCTTTCTCAGGTTTTAGCGTTAAAGGCAGAAAATATAACCGTGCATACATTGGCACTGAAACGGGGATCCCTGATGGCGGAGCATGGCTTTTGCGGAGCAGATGCTTCTCAGGTGCAGCAAATGGTAGAGGGGGCTTTGCGTATTTTGCGCCCTAAGGGCTATCTGCCGTATTATTTGTACCGGCAGAAATATATGACCGGAAATTTAGAAAATATCGGTTATACGCTGCCCGGTCACACGGGTGTTTATAATATCGATATCATGGAGGAAACGACGGATATCGCGGCGATTGGCTGCGGTGCGGTTTCCAAGCGGATATTGCGTCGCCAGGGGCGCATTGATCGTGCGTTCAACTTTAAAAGTATTTATGAGTATATTCGTCTCATCGATGAGGCACAAGTCCGAAAAAACACGTTGTTTTCCTGAATACCATTGACACAAATAAAAAAATATTTATAATTGATATATACTGATTGAATACAAGGGAGAGTTTTTATGCTTATACAGGCACCCAAGGGAACAAAGGACGTTACGCCTTATGAGGCGTATAAATGGCATTATGTTGAAGACATTATGCGGCGCTGTGCAGGGCTGAATGGGTATCGGGAAGTACGCACACCGGTATTTGAGCATACGGAGCTGTTTCTGCGCGGCGTGGGAGATACCACCGATGTAGTGCAAAAGGAAATGTATACCTTTGAGGATAAGGGCGGGCGCAGCATTACCTTAAAACCCGAGGGAACCGCCGGTGCTGCCAGGGCTTTTATTGAACATGGAATGTTTAATGATGTATTGCCGCTGAAGATGTTCTATTTTACGCCCGTTTTCCGCTATGAAAAACCGCAGAGCGGCCGGCTGCGGGAGCATCATCAGTTCGGCATTGAGGCTTTTGGAGCCGAGGGAGCTACTTTGGATGCGGAAATTATTATGCTGGGTTACTCAGTGCTTTCTCAGTGCGGTTTGAAAGGGTTGGCATTGCATATTAACAGCATTGGCTGTCCTGCGTGTCGGGCAAAGTATAATGAGGCGCTAAAGGCTTATTTTCAGAATAAAAAGCTTTGCAGCACCTGCCGGAGCCGGCTGGAGAGGAATCCCATGCGCATTTTGGATTGTAAGGATCCTGGTTGCGGCCGGGACAGCGAAAACGCGCCGGTTATATTAGATTACATATGTGAGGATTGCCGCCGGCATTTTGAAATGCTCAAGGATATTCTTACCGCGCTGAAAATTGATTTTACAGTTGATCCGCATATCGTAAGAGGCCTGGATTATTATACAAAAACCGTGTTCGAAATCATTGCACCTGTGGACGATGGCGTGCTTACTGTCTGCGGCGGGGGGCGCTATGACGGCCTTGTGGAACAGTTAGGCGGTAAAAAAGTATGCGGCATAGGATTTGGTATGGGAATTGAGCGCCTTTTGATGCTGATGGAAGCACAGAAACTGGTGCCTGAAGCACCGCAGCAGTACAGGGTGTATGTGGCCGCCGGGGCATCTGCTCAGGAACATATCGCCGCGTTTTCCTTTACGCAAAAGCTGAGACAGGCCGGAATCGCCGCCGAATGTGAGCATAACAGCCGTTCCTTTAAGGCGCAGTTTAAATATGCCGATAGACTCAAGGTCGATTATACCGTGCTCATCGGTGAGCAGGAGCTTGCGGCAGGAAAATATATTTTGAAAAATATGAGAGACGGTTCTCAGCAGGAACTTGCGCCGGAGGAAATCGTCAATCGATTGGTTTGAGGGTTGGTTATGAGTGAGAATTTAAACGGAACAAAAAGAACGCTCCTTTGCGGTGAACTGCGCAAGGAGCATATCGGCACTGTGCAGACGGTAATGGGCTGGGTGCAGCGCAGAAGGGATTTAGGCGGACTTGTTTTTATGTGGCTGCGTGACCGCAGCGGTATTGTGCAGGCCGTATGGAACGAAACAAAGAATAAAGAGCTTTTTGATAAGATCGCGGCGGTACGCAGTGAATATGTCCTTGCCGTTACCGGAATAGTGGTTGCAAGAACGCCGGAGAATGTGAATAAAGAGCTTGCCACGGGAGAAGTGGAGATCGAGGTCACGGAAGTGAAGATCCTTTCCGAGGCGGCGGTCACGCCTTTTGAAATCAATGACGGAATTACCGTGAATGAAGCCTTGCGTTTTCAGTATCGGTATTTAGATCTTCGCAGACCGTCGATGCAGAAATATTTTATTATGCGCAGCCGTATCGCTTCTTCGGTCCGCAATTATCTGTGCGATAACGGATTTTTAGAGATTGAAACGCCCATGCTTACCAAAAGTACCCCCGAGGGGGCCAGAGATTATCTTGTGCCAAGCCGGGTACAGCCGGGTACGTTTTTTGCGCTTCCGCAATCTCCGCAGCTTTTTAAACAATTGCTGATGGTTTCGGGCTTTGACAGGTATTTTCAGCTTGCCCGATGCTTTAGAGACGAAGATTTACGTGCGGATCGTCAGCCGGAGTTTACGCAGGTGGATATGGAGATGTCCTTCGTGGAAGAGGAGGATGTGATTCATGTAACGGAGGGCTTATTAAAAAAGATTTTTAAAGATATTCTTAATGTAGAAATTACACTTCCCATCCGCCGTATGAAATATTGCGACGCGATGGAGCAGTACGGATCAGATAAACCCGATTTGCGTTTTGGCATGAAACTGTGCGATCTTTCTGATTTGGTAAAAGATTGCGGTTTTTCGGTGTTTAAGGACGCCGTGGCCAGCGGCGGCAGTGTTCGCGCTATTGTGGCCGACGGTTGTGCGGAACGCTTCTCTCGCAAAGATATTGACGCTTTGGCCGAATATATCAAAACCTATCGGGCCAAGGGATTGGTTTGGATTATTAAAACGGCTGAGGGCTATCGTTCTTCGGTGAATAAATTCTTTACGACAGAGGATTTTGACAGAATTGCTGCGCGTACGGGTGCACAGAACGGCGATATCATTTTTATTGTAGCGGATCAGAATCCTGTAGTGTTTGACAGCCTTGGTCAGCTTCGTCAGGAGATCGCCCGCAGAACGGGAAGAATTGAAAACGGCCGGTATGAGCTTGTGTGGATTACGGAATTTCCGCTTTTGGAGTATTCCGAAGAAGAACAGCGCTATGTGGCAGTACATCATCCTTTTACCTCACCGATGGATGAAGATTTGGCTATCTTGGAGAGCAATCCCGGCCGGGTGCGTGCAAAGGCTTATGATATTGTGCTTAACGGTTATGAACTCGGCGGGGGAAGCATAAGAATTCATTCTTCAGATATCCAAAATTGCATTTTCCGGCTTTTAGGTTTTTCACAGGAGGATATTGACGAGCGTTTCGGCTTTTTAGTGGAGGCTTTCCGTTATGGTGCACCGCCCCACGGCGGTTTGGCCATTGGCTTTGACCGGCTTGTCATGCTTTTGTCGGGTGCGGATAACATTAAAGATGTGATCGCCTTTCCGAAGATGCAAAACGCCTCATGTCTGTTGACCGGTGCACCGGCCGAGGTAGATCAGAAGCAGATGGAGGAGTTGTATATTGCGTCTACTGCAAAAAAGTAGACGGCTTATTGGGCGGAATAAACATGCATGGCGGCTGTTCTTTTGTGTTTGTGCGAAAGTGAAGCGTGCTTTGCAGGGACAGTGCTTTGAAAGTGTAAAACCGCGCGACAGGCAACGGAGAAAAAAGTTGGCGAATGCGGGATACCGGATGGTACAGCTGCATTTTTCGGAGCTGCCGGCTCATAACAGAGCAAAAGGATAAAAAATAGAGGAAGGCAGTTGTTGAAGATGGAATCCTTTAGCAAAGAAGAAAAAAAGAGATATAAGTTTAAAAAACATATGAAAGACCATTTATTTGAATATGTTCTGGATTTTATCGGACCGATATTGCTGACTTGCATTATTTTATATATATGCAAAGCGGAAAATTTTGTTTATGGAATTGCACTGTCTTTTTTCTATTCCTTAGGAAAAACCGCCTATCATATCTATCATTATAAAAAGGACTATGTAGATATCGATATAAAATAACAGTTTGCCGGAGGAGAAAATATGGAGCCGTTTATAGCCGATTTCATTAGGGATTCTGAAATTCCTAAAGGAATAAGGTTTGGTATTGCGTCATTGCTTTGCGGCTTGATTATTGCTGTATGTCTGCTGATTTCTTTCAAAAGTTCGTTTATTTGGGGCAGAATTTTCGGCGGTTTGTCAGCAAGCGCATTTGTAGCAGTCTATATATCTCTTGCGGTTATGATTTATGAGAAATAACGGTATTCCGGTATAAAAACAAAAACGCAGATATTCTGCGTTTTTGCGGTTTATTCAGTTTCTTGTATTAAGGCCGCTAATTGCTGTTTGGTTCTGTACCCGAGAATGACTTTTTTAGGCTCGCCCTCTTTAAACAGAATCATACATGGAATACTGTTAATTTTAAAGCGCTCAGCTAAATTATTGTTTTCATCTACATTTACCTTGGCTATTGTTAAAGAACTGTTTTCCTGCGCCAGTTTTTCCAGTTCCGGCTGAACCATTTTACAAGGCCCGCACCAATCGGCATAAAAATCTACTAAAACAGGAACAGGGCTTTTTTCTACTTCGGTATGAAAGGTCTTTTCATCAACGAGTTTAATTTCTGCCATAGTTTTCTCCTATAGTCCTAACAAAAATACTGTTAAGGTATAAATTCATTATCATATAAAAAAAAGAATCTGTCAAATGATTTCGCCGGAAAAGCTGTTAATAAATTTTGAACTTATTGAGTGCGAAATGTTTTATACTATTGGAAGCGGCAGACAGTATTTGTTTTTTTAGCATATTCAGGTTGACATTTTTTTTTTGCTATGATAAAATCGCAGTACTCATCGGAGGGTTGGGTAATTGGCAATTACGAACCGGATAAGATGGCATGCCTTAGGCTTGCTTGCTCATCCGGCTTTTTTTAACTCTATTTTTTACAGGAAGGGAGATAAAAAATCTGTATGAAAATTATATTCCGATTTATTCGGCCGCATTGGAAACTGTTTCTTTTAACAATGCTGATGCTGGTCATTGATGCCGGCGGTGCTCTGTATATTCCTACGCTTATGGCCGATATGCTGAATCTTGGCGTTGCCGGCGGCAATGTGGAGTATTTGGTACAAAAAGGACTTCAAATGCTGGTAATGTCCGTACTTTCGGGTGCCGGAGCGATTCTGGGCGGATATGCCTGCGCAGATCTTTCGGCAAAAATCGGGCGGGATATGCGCAATGCAATTTATCAGAAATCCCTTACGCTTTCGGTATTTGATTATCGGCAGTTCGGTACGGCCTCTATTACAACGCGTACGCTTTCAGATGTAACACAGATCCAGCAGGCGATTATTATGTGCATCCAGATTATTCTTCCCGTACCTATTGTCAGTGTAATCGCTTTGTATCTGGCTTTTCAAATTGACCATTTTATGGGGCTGATTTTGATCGTTGCTATCATTGCGATTTTAGTTTTTGCACTTTTTATCATGCGCAGGGCTGCGCCTTTATTTCAGCGGCTGCAAAAGCTGCTGGATAAGATGAACGGCGTTCTCCGGGAGAATATCACTGGGGTGCGCGTGATCCGGGCTTTTAATAAGGAACAAAAAGAAGAAAAACGATTGGAGGATACGTTTTCCTCCTATGCGGATACAGCAATACGCGCGAATCGCATGTTTGCCAATTTGGATGGTCTTTCCTTTTTTATTTTGAACATGTTTGTAGTGGCGGTTATGTGGCTTTGCGGCGGCAGGATCACAGAAGGCTATATGCAGATCGGTGATATTACGGCATTGACGGAATATGCGCTTTTAACGCTGTTCTATATTATGATGGCGCAGATGGTTATTTTACTGCTGCCGCGGGCCCGAACCTGCTGCGCACGTGTGGGAGAGCTTTTGAATTATTCCCCCGAAATTACTGATGCACAGCAGATAACAATGCCTAAAGAGGGCGAGCAGAATGTGGTTTGCTTTCAGCAGGTATCTTTCCGTTTTGCCGATGCGGAAGAATATACGTTGGAAGCACTGGATTTTATTTGCCGCCGTGGGGAAACTACTGCGATTATCGGCGGGACTGGCAGCGGAAAATCGACGATCGCTTCCCTGATGCTGCGCTTTCATGATGTTACTCAGGGCAGAATTCTATTTAATGGCGTTGATATTAAGGAACTTCCGCAGGAAGTACTTCGGGAAAGGATCGGCTATGTGCAGCAGAAGGCCTGGTTGTTTTCCGGTACGATACGTGAAAATCTTTGCTACGGCCGGCAGAATGCCGCTGATGAGGAGCTTTGGCAGGCACTGAGAACGGCGCAGGCGGAGGATTTTGTAAAAAAGCTTCCCAATGGACTGGATTCCTTTGTAGCACAGGGCGGAAATAACTTTTCCGGCGGGCAGAAACAGAGGCTTTCTATTGCCCGTGCACTTTTA
>URTC01000015.1 GCA_900550765.1 uncultured Clostridia bacterium
AAAAAGCTTTCTTCCCATATAGCCGCCTATGGCCGAAGCCATCATTAGGCCGCGGGTCCAGCCGCTGGAATCGCCCAGGCAATACAGGCCGGAAATACTGGTAGTAAGATCCTTGTCCATTTTTACGCGATTGCTGTAGAATTTCAGTTCCGGCGAATACAGCAGCGTCTCGGTGGAGGCAAACCCCGGTACGACGTGATCCAGCGCTTTAATGAAATTGATGATGTTCATCATTGCCCTATACGGCATAGCAGCGGTAATATCTCCGGCTACGGCGTCGGGCAGCGTGGGCTTTAAATTGGACTGCGCAAGTTCCTTCTGCCAGGTGCGCTTGCCGTCTAAAATATCGCCGAAGCGCTGTACTAAAATATGCCCTGCGCCCAGCATATTGGCCAGCTCCCCAACCTTTTGGGCGTATTCAATCGGCTGGTTGAACGGTACCGAAAAGTTGTGCGAAACCAAAATGGCCAGATTGGTGTTATTGGATTTTAATTCCTTATAGGAGTGACCGTTGACAACGGCCAGGTCATTATCATAATTTTCTTGGCTGACGAAGCCGCCGGGATTTTGGCAAAAGGTGCGCACTTTGTTTTTAAAGGGCTGCGGATAGCCGATCAGCTTAGATTCATACAGAACCTCATTGACTTTTTCCATAATCTCGTTGCGCACCTCTACGCGCACGCCGATATCCACAGTACCCGGCTCATGAGCGATACCGTGCTCGGCACAGATATGCTCCAGCCATTCGGCGCCTCGGCGGCCGGTGGCTACTACGACGCTTTGGGCCTGGATTTCAAAATTCTCCTTGCCATTTGTAACGTAAGCACCGCTGCATACGCTGCCGGAGAGAATTAAGTTGGTACATTCGCAGCCGAACAGCATCTCTACGCCGTTTTGCAGTAAATATTGTTCAATGGCGTAATAGATGTTCTGTGCTTTTTCAGTACCCAAATGGCGGTTCGGGCAGTCTACCAATTTTAAGCCTGCCTGAATGGCGCGCTTGCGGATCTGTTTTACTTCTTCATCATTGCCGACGCCTTCTACCTTGGTATCGGCCCCGAATTCCAGATAGATGGAATCTGCATAGTGAATCAGCGCTTGGGCTTCTTCTTCTCCTACCAGGTTGGGAAAGTCGCCTCCTACATCCGTAGAGAGCGACAGCTTGCCGTCGGAAAAAGCGCCTGCACCGGAAAAACCCGTTGTAATGTGGCAATAGGGTTTGCAGTTCATGCATTGGTTGGTCTTTGCCTTTGGGCAGCGCCGTTTTTCTACTGGCTGACCTTTTTCTACAATTAAAATGCTTTTTTTGCTTCCATTGCGCAGCATCTCCAGCGCGGTAAAGATTCCGGCCGGACCTGCGCCGATGATAAGCACGTCCTTTTTTATCATAAAACCGCTCCTTTGCGTATTTTTCCGATAGTTTGCTGCCAGGCAGCCTAAGTTGTAATTATATAGGAAAAAATAATTTTTGTCAAGATGCAAAAGAGGAAAAAGCCGCCCGAAGGCGGCTTTTTCTTCAACTTTAAAAAGGTGCGGAACGTCTGTTTTTAAACAAGAAGATCGCAGCATCGAAAGTCCGAATCAATATTGTGCGCAATAATTCTTGCACGCAGGTTCCGGGCATTACATGTGGCTTCAGGTGTTTCGCCTGAAACATCCAGGTTTTCCGGAAGCACAAATTTTACGCATTTTACCAGAACGTCGCGGCATTCCGGATAGGTGTGTGCCGGAATGGTTAACGTTTTCATACCGCGCTGATGCTCGTTGCCCTCTTGGTCAACTTCCGTTAAAATAACACCCAGCGCTACACGTTTGTTGGGGCATACATGCTTCAGGTTGATATCCAGCTGCAGAATGCGTCCGGCAGATTCCAAATACGTGTCACCTGCATCAAATACAACGGAATCCTCGCAGCCGTTAACGGTTACATCTACCGGAACCGGACACGGTTCAGGCTGTACGATGCTTCCGCAATCCACCATAACTTCTGGAGTGGGGAAGGTTGCTTGGTTATTTTCATTATCCGTATAAGTGATAGATTCGTTGACGAACTTACTGCCGGAGGTATCGGCTATATGGCGAATGAAAAATTCCAGCGTTGCGCCTTCGTTTTCGGTTGTTCCCAGTTCATCGATGGTCCATTTCAGCGTTGTGGCATTGATCATGCTGGCAACGCCTTTGGTTGGCATCAGAATACTGGTAATCACGAAATCGGGGTTTACAATTTCATCAATTACGATATTGGTTGCACCCGGTTTAGAGATGTTCGCAGCCAGATCCTCAAACAGATCTTCCAGATCCGCATCCGAGGGAGTAATGGCAACGTGAGAAGCATCGGGATCGGTAGCCCAGTCATTGAGCACAGCGGGGTTGATACCGTCGGCGCCGATCAGGCCAATGCAGTAAATAATAATGCCGGATGCACGGGCGGCCGCAGCGATAGGGTTGGGGTCCGGTCCTGCAGTTGTTTCGCCGTCGGTGAACATTACCATGACCCTGGCATTTTGAGAGGAAGGATCAAACAATGCAGCCGCCTTGGCAAAGGCGTCGGCATGGTTGGTAGAGCCGCCGGCTGACAGGCCGTTTACCGCCGATTTTAAATCGGCTACCGAGGTGATCAGCTGGGTGTTCTGCACGGCCGTATCAGAAAAGCTTACAATGCCGATGCGGCTGCCTGAGCCGATCTCCCCGTTAGCAGTACCGTCTGTTGCTTCTTCAATGATATCGATGAATTTATCGGCGCCTAATTTCAGGTTTGCCAGCGGACTGCCCGCCATGCTGCCGGAACGGTCCAGAATCAAAACGATATCCGTAGGATTGGTACTGATGTCCGGTGCCGCCGCCAAAGCAAGCGTTACCTTCAGGGAACCCGTACAATCAATTTGATTGGTGCTGATGAATTTATTAGAATTGGTTAAACCCATAAAAAATTTCTCCTTCAGATATTTAAGGTAAAAAGATCACCCTTTTTATTGTATGCACCGCCGAAGAAAAAGGTGTCCGGCATGCCTGCTGGCCGGCGGCAGCCTGCACAATTTTTATCATGTTTCTTATGGACATCGCCTGATTTTTTTGTTATACTGTTTTTATCGATTCCGCCTTTTGTGCGGCAAAAAAAGGAGTTTTTTTTATGAAACGGATGTATTTGCTCTGCAACGCACACATTGATCCTATGTGGCTGTGGGAATGGAAGGAGGGCGTAGGCGCGGCGATTTCTACGTTCCGAGTGGCCGCCGAGCTTTGCCGGCAGTATGACGCTTTTGTGTTTAACCATAATGAGGCGCTGCTCTATGAATGGATTGAAACCTTTGAGCCTGCGCTGTTTGCCCAGATTCAGGAATTAGTAAAAAAAGGAAATTGGCATATCATGGGCGGATGGTATCTTCAGCCCGACTGTAATATGCCTACCGGCGAATCTTTTGTACGCCAAATCAGCATCGGAAAGCGCTATTTTAAAGAAAAATTCGGTGCGGAGCCTTCCACGGCCATCAATTTTGATCCTTTTGGCCATACGCGGGGACTGGTGCAGATCATGGAAAAAAGCGGATTTGACAGCTATATTATCTGTCGGCCGTATAACCATGTTCCCGAGACGGATCGTTTTGTTTGGAAGGGTTTTGCCGGCAGTCAGGTGCGTGTGCTGCGGCTGCCGTGCTACAATTCGCGGCTGGGGCATTCGGTTGATAGAATCCGAGAGGAAATGGAAAAACAGAAAAATGAAGAAAATGGCGTGCTCCTCTGGGGGGTAGGCAATCATGGCGGAGGCCCTTCAAAAATTGATTTGGAGGAGATCTCCAAGCTGGTGGATTCTTCAAAAGATATCGAAGTTCTGCATGCCGCGCCGGAGGATTTTTTTGCTGCCTGCAGGGCAGAAGAATGGCCCGAGCACAGCGTTTCCCTGCAGCATACAATGGTAGGCTGCTACAGCTCCCAAATACGCATAAAACAGCTGCACCGCAAGCTGGAACAGGAATTGCTTTCGGCAGAAAAAATGCTTTCGGCCGCCGCGGCGCAAGGGCTCATGGAATATCCCCGTGCAGCGTTGGATACTGCATGGAAAGATCTGCTTTTTGCTCAGTTTCATGATATTCTGCCTGGCTCATCGATTCAGCCGGTGGAGGAGGCGGGAATTCAGCTGCTGGGGCATGGCCTGGTAGAGGCCGATCGGCTGAAAACGCAGGCGTTTTTTAAGCTTTCTGCCGGCCAGAAGCCTGCGGAGGAGGGGGAAATTCCCGTTTTGGTCTATAATCCGCACCCCTTTGCTGCAGAAGAGGATCTTGTTTGTGAATTTATGCTGGCAGATCAAAACTGGCAGGATGAGTTTATTGATGTTTCCGTATGGGATGAGGATGGGATGCCTGTACCCGCCCAAACGGAAAAAGAGTACAGCAATATTCCGATTCAATGGCGGAAGCGCGTAGCCTTCCGCGCAAAGCTTGCATCTTTTAGTATGACACGCTTTAACCTTCGCCCCCGGGCGCTTTCTCAGAAGCCCGGAGCTGCCGTGAAAGAGGAGGACGGCTGCTTGCTGTTTGAAGGCCGCGGATATTGCGCACGGCTGAATTCCGCTACCGGTCTTTTGGAAAGCTATACGGTTCGCGGCAGGGAATATCTGCGGCAGCCCACGGGCCGGCTGCTTGTCATTGCTGACGACGAGGATCCCTGGGGGATGCGCGTGCAGGGGTATCAAAATCTGCAGGGCGCCTTTACAGCGGCCTCTCCCGAGGAAACGGCGGCACTCTGCGGTCTTTCTGTTCCTGCGCTTGCACCCGTGCATATCGTAGAGGACGGCCCCGTGCGTACAATTGCCGAGTGTGTGTTTGTTTCTTCTGCGGGCCAGGCCGTAGTACGATATACCTTTCCTAAGCAGGACGGATATATCGATATCCATATCCGCTTGATTACAGCGGCAAAAAATACGATGTTCAAATATGCTCTGGATACTGTGCTTGACGGCGGCATGCTTTTGGGTAAGACTGCATACGGCCTGGATGACCTGCGGCAGAACGGGCAGGAGTGCGTGGCACAGGAATATGTGCTGCTGCAGACGGAGGAAAGTGCTTTGAGCGTGGCCAATACCGGCACCTATGCGTTGAGCGCTGAAAACGGTATGCTCCTGCTGACCCTGATGCGTACGCCCGCTTACTGCGCGCATCCGCTGGAAGACCGGCAGATTTTGCCGCAGGATCGCTTTCACGAGCACAGCGATCAGGGAGAGAGGCAGTTCTTTTTCCGGATGCAGGCGTCTTCTGCCGGGGAGCGCCGGAAGAAGATCAATACAGAGGCGCTTTTGTTGAATCAGGCACCGACGGCGGTTTGCTTCTTCCCGCCCCAGAGCGGCCAAAAACCCCTGCAGGGCTGTTTGCTGGATAACCCTGTAGTGGAGCTTTCTTCCCTGAAGGCGGCCTTTGACGGCAACGGATATACGCTGCATTTGTTTAACCCCGATAAAGAAACGCAGACGGTATGCGTAACGCTGCCGGTATTGGGAGGCGCCTCGTTTACCGCGGAGCTGAAGTCTATGGAGGTATGTGCTTACCGCGTTTGCTGTGGGAAAGCTGAGCCCTGTGCGTTGACCGACTAAGCGTACATGGCGGCGTTATCCGGCCCTGTGGAAAGAGGAAATTTGTAAAATAAAAAACGGCACCGATTTTTTCCGGTGCCGTTTTTTGCAGGAATAACAGCTTCAGATCACACGTACGCGGATTACATTTTCAACCGCAGCGATGATATCTACGATTTCCGGCTTAAACGAATTGTCGATATCGATAATGGTATAGGCGTAATCGCCTTTCGAAGCATTGATCATACCGCTGATGTTCTCACCGTGCGCCGCAATTGCCGCGGTAATTTGGCCCACCATATTGCTGGTATTCTTATGCATTACGGTAATACGGGCCTTGCCGGTGCGTGCAAGCGCTACGTTGGGATAGTTCACACTGTTTTTAATGGTGCCCATTTCAAGATAATCCCGCAGCTCACGGGAAGCCATGGCCGCGCAGTTATCCTCCGATTCAGGAGTGGAAGCGCCTAAATGGGGAAGGACTACTACGCCCTTGGCGCCGATCAGCGCGTCATCGGCAAAATCGGTAGCGTATTTATATACTTTGCCGGAAGCACAGGCTTCGACGATATCCTGGTTCTTTACTAAGCCTCCGCGGGCAAAGTTCAGGATTATGACGCCGTCTTTCATGGAGGCAATGGAATCCTTATTGATCATGCCCTTGGTGGAATCGATCTGGGGTACGTGAAGGGTGATCACATCACTCTGCGCCATCAGCTGCTCTAAGCTCTCGGCCTTCTTTACCGCGCGGGAAAGCCGCCAAGCTGCGTCAACCGATACAAAGGGATCATAGCCCAGCACCTTCATGCCCAGCTCCGCCGCGGCGTTGGCAACCAAGCCGCCGATCGCGCCCAGGCCGATTACGCCCAGGGTCTTGCCCTTGATTTCCGGCCCTACAAACTGACTTTTTCCTTTTTCCGCCATTTTGGCTACGGCGTCGCCGTTTCCCTTCAGGCTTTTGGCCCAATCCACCGCTTCAAACATATTACGGCTGGCAGCGATCATTGCGCCGATGACCAGCTCCTTTACCGCATTGGCATTAGCGCCGGGAGTATTGAATACGACGATACCCTTTTGTGCGCAGGCATCCACCGGAATGTTGTTAACGCCCGCGCCGGCGCGCGCTACAGCCAGGGTAGCCGGTGAAAATTCATAGCTGAGCATATCCGCCGAGCGGACTAAAATGCCTACCGGATCCTTAGCGTCCTCGGAAATATGATATTGCCCCTCGGGCAGATTTTCTTTTACAATCTCCGCTATGGAGTTCAGCTTTAAGATTTCCGTCATCTTTATACCTCACTTATTTTCCGCTTCAAATTTCTTCATAAAAGCAACCAGCTTTTCCACGCCCTCGATCGGCATGGCGTTATAGATGGAGGCGCGCATACCGCCTACCAGGCGATGGCCTTTTAAGGAAACCAGACCTTCGGCCGCAGCTTCCTTTACAAACTTGGCGTCAAGCTCGGCGCTGGGGGTAACGAAAGGAACATTCATGAGGGAGCGGTCCTCTTTTGCTACGCTGTTTTTATAAAAATCACTGCTGTCGATTGCATCATAGAGCAGCGAGGCCTTTTGAATGTTTTTCTGCTGTACGGCCTCTACGCCGCCCATCTCCTTGATCCAGCGGAATACGAGCATGGAAATGTAAATGCTGTAGCAGGGAGGAGTGTTATAAAGACTGTCTGCGTCGGCCTGGGTCTTCCACATCAGCATTTTGGGGCAGTCGGCCTTAGCCTGATCCAGCAGATCCTCACGCACAATCACCACGGTAACGCCGGCGGGGCCGATATTCTTCTGCGCACCGGCATAAATCACGCCGAACTTGGAAACATCCACCGGCTCGGAAAGGATCATAGAGGACATATCCGCCACCAGCGGCACATCCCCCGTTTCGGGCACATAATTATATTTGGTTCCGAAGATCGTATTGTTAAAGGTGATATGTACAAAATCGGCTTCGGGGTCAATCCTATCCTTTGTCACCTTGGGAATATAGGTATAAACGGCCTCTTCGCTGGAGGCGATCACTCTGGCGTTTGTCAGGCGGGCGCCCTCCTTCGCCGCAAGAGACGCAAAATTACCGGTTACGATATAATCGCCCTTGCCGTTTTTGTGCAGGTTTAAAGGAATTGCGCCAAACTGCGTGGACGCACCCCCCTGCACGAATAATACCTTATAATTTTGGGGAATATTCATCAGCTCGCGCAGCAGCGCTTCGGCTTCCTTGATGATAGCGTCGTAACACTTTGCGCGGTGGCTCATTTCAAGAACGCTCATGCCTGAACCTTCATAGTCAAGCATATCTGCTGCAGCTTTTTTTAATACCGGTTCCGGCAGCATGGACGGACCGGCACTGAAATTATAAACTCTCATGTTTTCAGCCTCCTATAAGCCCTATAAATTTTTTCGCGCAAATGAAAAACGCGTTGGAAACATTATACTACTGCTTTGCTTTTCGCGCAAGCAGATTCCGCCCGTTCGGGTTGTTTTTTACCGGAAATACAAAATTCAGCCTATCCTATAATCGGATACCGAAAGGGCTGTTTTCCTTTTATATCCCCAAGGAACAAACGCATTTTTTATAATATGCCGGATAAGAAACCGGCGTCTCTTTTTCAATATCTTTGAAGGATTTTTTGTTGTAATTTTATTCAAAACATGGTATACTGTCATATATTTTAATATCTTATGCATTTCTTTGGCAAAATGCCGATAAAGAAGGAGGCTTCTTTTATGTTTTGTGAAAAATGCGGTGCCGCCGCACCCGACGGTGTTAAATTCTGCCCCGCCTGCGGCAGCAGTATGGCCGCACAGACAGTACCGGAACAGCAGCCGACAGCGCAGACCGGGTCCGCCGGATTCTCCCCCGCGCCGGTAAAAAAGCGCAAAAAGTGGTGGATCGGCCTCCTCGCGGCGGCCGGCGTGCTGATCTGCGCAATACTGCTTTGTGTGTTCGTATTTCCGCGGGATGTGCAGCATTTGATTCTGGGAGACGAGGGGTATTCCAAAAACCTGGCGAAGCAATCTGCGGTATATCTGGCCGAAAACACCGCCAAAGCCATGGCTTCCCAGGATGAGAAAACTCTTCAAGGCAGTGTGCAGATCACCCCGATCATCGAATTCGGCACGTTTTTTGAAGAATCCGGGGCCGATAAAGAGCAGTTGAAAAAAATGGCCGATTACCTCAACGCTTTAAAAATCCATGCCGATATGCAAAAAGAGAAGGACAACATCCGCTTTGAATATCGGGCCGATGACGCCGACGGAGCCCTGCTTTCCATGCAGGGCGGAATAGAAAAAGATTGTTTGACTTTCCGTATACCGGAAATCGCAGACAGTTATATAGAAATGACAGCGGGTTACTCTGTTCTTTTTGGGCAAAATGAGCTTGACGCTCAAAAGCTTTCTCAACGCCTTCAGGCACTGGCCGACACCTATGTTGAGGCATTGGAAAACGCCGAATACAGCTATAAGAAGAATGCCCGGCTGAAGGCTCACGGGATCAGCGCAGAGGCTGACTGCGCAGTAATTGAATTTGACGGCGAAAACGCGGCAGAGCTTTTGATCTCACTTTTAGAGACGGCCCGTCAGGACGAATACCTGGAAGAGCTTTTTGAACAATCCTTCGGCCAGCAGGCAGAAACAGATTATCAGGAAATGCTCGGCGAACTGATCGAAGAGTTGAAGGATGCGAAAAAAGAGCTGAAAAACAGGGATGCAAAGCTGAAGATCGCCTTTTATTTAAATGCCCGAAATCAATGTGTCGGAATGGAGTATTCCGTTACAATAGATGGTTCTACGGCTTCCCTAAAGCTGATTCCCGGTAAAGGGCTGGCTTCGGAGAAGGCGCTTTCCTTAGAATTTGATAATGAAGAAGTCTTTTACGCTACCTGGGAGGGCGAAAAGAATACCGCCAGCGGCGAAATTGCGCTAAACTTCTCTTTCTTCCAGGCTGGTTCCTCTGAGAATCAATTTTTCGGGCTGCGCTATCAGGCGGAAAATTTAAAAATCGCCAACTATGCCGGTGAAAAGGTACTTACCGGAACGGCTGATTTCCAGCTCTATGATCCGGCCGATTTGCTGGCAAACGGACTGGACAGCGAAACGGCCGAACAGCTTAAAAAGGCAAAGCTGACGGTCACTGCCGCGGCAGACAAGGATACCTGCAATACCACCATAAAGCTGGAATCGGAAACGCTGGGCACATTCGGCTTTATGACGCAGGAAACACCGCAGGCACAGTTCTCCCAGGCGCCCGCAAAAACCACAGAAAACACCTATACCTCGGCTGACGGTATTTTAAGCCCGGCCGCGGAGGAAGAGCTGGCGCGCGGCTTCACCGCCTGGGCTGAGAGCTTACAGTCGCGCCGGAGTTTGAACGACGCGGTACCGCATGTGAGCGAAATGCTGAAGGCGCTTTTTACCGCTGATCCGATGGAACAGCTGGCCGGCGAGTGGTATACGCCGATGGATATCAGCGATTATATGAATGCTTCTTTTTCCCTTGACGTATATCTTACCATGACCGAAGACGGCAGAATGGATATGACAATAGACGCTGATAAGCTCCGCAGTGACTACAAAGAATACGTGCTGAACTCGCTCAATGAACTTTTCACTTCCCAGGAGCTGCAGGAATCCGGCTATGCTTCGGCAGAAGAGCTGCTGCAGGAGATTGCGTATCAAGAGGGCTATGTTTCAGCCGACATCTATATACGTGCTCAATGCCGGGCAATTGAGGAGATCTTTGCAGATCAACTGATTTCTGATTCCCCTTTTACCTGCACGGAGGGGGAAATTGTGGTAAACGGTTCTTCAATTCCCTATACGCTGGAAGAGGATCTTTTGAATTTAGGCGGAATTTATTTCCGGCGGAAAGCAGCATAATTGTCTGCACAGCGGAAACAGAACGCAGGCCCGATATCGCCGAGCGCGGCAAGGCGATTTAAGGACAGCAAACCCCTGTAATTTGAACGCAATATGATCTACTGTCAATAAGGCAGATCCTAAGGGTTTGCCTTATCTGTTTTTTGGCCTGAAAAGTGACCGCAGAGGAGCGGCCGTTGAGATCAAGAGATGAAAAAGGAAGAAACAAAACGGAAGGGAGCAAGATAGTAGAGCAGGCGAAGGTCCGGCTGGGAAAAAAGGAGTCGGCAGTTCGGTCAGGGGGATTTTGGGTCTGATTTTTTCTGCCTGTTTCGGAAAGGAGCCGGAGCGGTTTGTATGGCTGCCGGACCGCGCGCTGACCGGCTTCTTTTTTTTATTGCGGTTAAACCATTTTTTCATATATTTTTTTAAAATTATTAAGATTTTTTCTGGGGATAAAAAAACGAACAAACCTCCTGTTTTTCTGGCGGAAGATTCCGTTTGCCGTTGTAAAAAAGCCCATATTGACAAGATTTTATTTGTGCGCTAAAATACGTTTGTTTCCGAACAATTTCTGAGAGAAATAAGAGTCTTTTCAGGAAGGGAGAAAAAAGGATTGCGGGATGTGGACTGCCATCCTGTTGCATGCGCTGAAAAGCGCATGAAGGCCGCTATGCCGAATTTGGGAAGTAAGAGATGCAGGCTAAATGTGCCGCCGGGCCGGTGTTTCGGCGCGATGGAGAAACGGCGTTGGGCTTCTATCGTTCTGCGGCCGCCGGCATTTTGGCCGATGGAAAAGAACGGGCTGATTTTTCGGGAGAGCGCAGCTGAGGATGCGCGTTTGAAAAGGTTAAACGTTTTGGAAGAATAGATCAGCCTTTATCAGGCGAAGAGGGGCCCTACGCGGGACTTGTCACCGGCGCAGTTTGCGCTGTTTTTGGAAACGGCAGTGAGATGTCCGCCAATGGGGAGGGGCAGCCGAGCGCGCTTTTTGCCGCGGTTTTTAGGATGCGCCCTGTGCGGATTGCATTAAGTTTTGGAGGAGGAATGTTGCATATGATAAAAAAGCTTGCTCGCAGTATCCGCGAGTATAAAAAGCCAGCGATTCTGACGCCTTTTCTGGTTACGGGGGAAGTGATTCTGGAATGCATTATTCCGTTCATTATCGCAAATTTGGTGAACCAGATGCAGGCCGGCTGTGATATCTATGTGATTGTTACCTACGGGATCGAGCTGGTAGTGATGGCGGTTTTATCGCTGATTTTGGGCGTTGCAGCCGGAAATACCTGCGCCACCGCTTCCACGGGGTTTGCGCGCAACCTGCGCCGGGATATGTTTTACCGGATTCAGGAGTATTCTTTTGAAAATATTGATAAATTCTCGGTATCCAGTTTGGTTACACGGATGACTACCGACGTTGTAAATGTACAGATGTCTTTTATGATGATCATCCGTGTGGCTATCCGCGGGCCGCTGATGCTGATTTTTTCTTTTATTATGGGGTTTGCCATGGGCGGTCGGCTGGCCATGATCTTTTTGATTACGATCCCGCTGCTGAGCATTGGTTTGATCTTGGTCATCCGTGCGGCAACGCCGATTTTTAGAAGGGTGTTCCGCAAATATGATGCGCTGAATGATTCCGTAGAGGAAAACGTGAAGGCTATGCGCGTAGTAAAGAGCTATGTGCGGGAAAAATATGAAAAAAAGAAATTTGCGGCGGCGGCGGAGGATGTTTGTAAAGATTTTACCCGTGCTGAGCGCATTATGGCCCTGAATAATCCCTTGATGCAGTTTTGTGTGTATGCGGGAATGGTCTTTGTTCTGTCCTTCGGTTCCTATGCCGTTATTTCCAGCCAGGGTACAGAGATTGCGGTAGGGCAAATGTCGGCGATTCTGACCTACAGCTTCCAGATCCTTATGAGCTTGATGACGGTATCTATGGTGTTTGTTATGATTACAATGTCCATGGAATCGGCTGAGCGCATCGTGGAGGTTTTAACGGAAGAGAGCAGTTTGGTTAGCCCGGAAAACGCTTTGACCGAGGTAAAGGACGGCTCTATTGATTTTGAGAACGTCAGCTTTAAATATTCTCAAAAAGCCGAGCGTATGGCGCTGGCAAATGTGAATCTGCATATCAGGTCCGGGGAAGTTATCGGGATCCTGGGCGGAACAGGTTCCTCAAAAACAACGCTGGTGCAGCTGATCCCCCGCCTGTACGACGTTACGGAAGGCTGCGTTAAGGTGGGCGGAGAAGACGTACGCAAATACGATTTGGATATTCTGCGCAATAATGTAGCCGTTGTACTGCAGAAAAACG
>URTC01000016.1 GCA_900550765.1 uncultured Clostridia bacterium
TGTTCAAGTGCGCACTTTATGCAATGATAGGCTCCCGTTAAATTTACATCTAAAACGCCCTGCCACTGGGCAGGCGATGTATCACAAAGCATCTGCCAGTATGCGCCTCCGGCATTGTTGATAAGCACATCCAATTTTTGAATACGGCCGAAAATTTCGGCAAACATCACCTGCACCTCTTTTGAACAGGCGATATCGGCCCGCACGGCAAACCCGCCAAGCTCCTCCGCCAAGCCAAGCGCCGCTTCGTTTTTATGATAATGCAGGATCGGCAAATATCCGTTTTGCGCAAAAACCCTTGCGCAGGCCTGACCGATTCCGCCGGAAGCACCGGTAATAAGCACGGTTTTCATGCGATCATCTCCTTTACCGCATAAGCAGCCATCAAAAGCCCTGCCGCAGGCGGCACAAAGGAAATACTGGCCGGCACGCCTTCGCGCAGCAAAGGCTCTTCGGGCGAATAGACCACCGGCAAATGCTCAATGCCTTCTTTGCGCAGCTTTGCGCGCATCACCCGCGCCAAGGGGCAATAGTTCGTTTTGCTGATATCGGTTACCGTAAAGCGGGAAGGATCCAGCTTGTTGCCCGTGCCCATAGCGGAAATAATCTTTGTGCCGGCCTGTAACGCGCACTGCACCAGCAGTACTTTGGAGGGCACTGAATCAATGCAGTCCAGCACAAAATCAAAGCTTGAAAAATCAAACTGTTCCCGGGTAGAAGCATCAAAAAAAACACATTTTTCTTCCGCCTGCACGAAGGGATTGATATCCAATATCCTTTGGCGCATCAGCGCGCTTTTATACTGCCCTAAGGTAGAATGCAGTGCCAAAAGCTGCCGGTTGAGATTGCTTTGCGATACGGTATCGTGGTCTACCAGCGTTATTTTGCCTACCCCGGCCCTGGCTATTGCCTCAGCCGCAAAGGAGCCTACGCCTCCCAGGCCAAATACAGCCACATGAGCCGCCACCAATTTTTCCATAGCCGCAGAACCAAGCAGCTTTTCCTGGCGGGAAAATGCGTGTTCCGTTACTTCAGCCATGTGCGGAGCGCCTTTACCGAGTCTGCCAAATCCGTTTCCCAGTCGCCGGTCTTGCCGGAGGCTTCAACCGAAACGCCGCCTTTGTATCCGCATTCCTTCAGCGCTTCAATAAACGCGCGGGCATTATAGATATCCTCGCAGTCCAGCGTACTGCGCACCTCGTTGCTGCCGGCCTTCGCCTGGGCAATATGTGCATGTTCCAAAATGTCTGCATTCGCCCCTATTACGGCAAAATCCTCATCTTCCACCCGCATATGGTAACTATCGGCCAGCAGTTTTACGCTGGGATGGTTTAATTCACGCACAAACGCCGCACCGGCGGCAACACTGTTTAATAGATTGGTTTCATAATGGCAAAGCGGCTCCATTACAACCAGGCAGCCGTATTCTGCCGCTATATCGCCCACAATTTTTGCCGCGTACAGCAACTGCCGGCGCGCCGTTGCCGCATCAAAGCCCTCCGGTATTTTGCGCGCCATACCGGAGCCGAATACAACCCGTTTTACCCCCAGCCGCTGCATAACGGAAAAACCATGGGTCAAATATGCCCGCAGTTCCTCTTCGGGCGTAATATTTTCGCCTACAACCGCAATGCCGCCCTTAAGCAGCCCGTTGGAGCACAGAACCGGCAAGACGATTTTTGCAATCTTCTCCTCGGCAGCAAGCACATCCGCCTCCGGGCGTACCGCCATATCCGAAAAACTGCATTCAAAATAATCAAAGCCGGCCGCAGCCGCTTTTTCATACAAATCACTTAAAATACTCCCGCACATTCCGATCTTCATATCTTTTACCGCCTTTTATTTTTATTTTTTATCATTGTACCATATTTACGTCTTTCTTAAAAGTGATTTTTAAGCAATCCATGCAAAAAGCCCGCAAAAAGTTTGACCTCGTACTTTTTTATATAAATTTCATAAAATCTTCACTGTTTTTCAGCCGCGTAATGATATAATCAGAGCAATTTAAGAAAGGAGTTCCTTTTATGACAGACAAAACGTTTCATGTTTACTGTCAGTTTGACGCGCTGTTTTCCCTTATCAAAAAGCAGCTTCAATCTCGGCTGGAAAAGTATGCCCTTCTTCCGGGGCATGTAATGCTGCTGAAAACACTGAAGGAGCAGCCCGGTCTGGCGCAGAATGAACTGGCAAAAGCTGTTTTCCGGGAAACCAGCACCCTAACGACGACGCTGAAGACCTTAGAAAAACGAGCGCTTATAAAAAAAGAAATTGCAAAAGAGGATAAACGTACCTATCAGCTGTATCTTACGGAGTACGGCGAGCAAGTTTTTTATCAATTCCAACATGATTTTTCCACCTTTAGACAGGAACTTTTCCAAACCCTTTGTGAGGAAGATCAAAAAGCCATCAAAACAATTTTCGATAAACTGCTGAACACTTTAAAAGAAATGGATAACAAGGAGGCAAAACCATGCTGCAGCTAAAGCACATAAAAAAAAGTTATATAAGCGACAGCTTTTCTCAAAATGCCCTGGATGACGTTTCGCTTTCTTTCCGTCAAAACGAATTCGTCGCAATTTTAGGTCCCAGCGGCAGCGGCAAAACTACGCTTTTAAACATCGTAGGCGGTTTAGATCAATATACCGACGGAGACTTAATCATCAACGGAAAATCTACTAAACAATTTACCGATTCCGACTGGGACTCCTATCGCAACCATTCCATCGGTTTTGTATTTCAAAGCTACAACTTAATTCCGCACCAAAGTGTGCTTGCCAATGTGGAACTGGCTCTTACCCTCTCCGGTGTTTCCCGAAAAGAGCGGCGGCGCCGAGCGAAAGAAGCGCTCATTCAGGTAGGTCTGGGAGATCAAATAAGCAAAAAGCCCAATCAAATGTCCGGCGGACAAATGCAGCGCGTAGCGATCGCACGGGCGCTGGTAAACAACCCGGATATCCTCTTGGCCGATGAGCCCACCGGTGCACTGGATTCAGCGACAAGCGTACAGATCATGGATCTTCTAAAAGAAGTTTCCAAAGACAGGCTGGTCATTATGGTAACGCACAATCCCGAACTTGCCGATCAATACGCTAATCGTATCATACGCCTAAAGGACGGCAAAATCACAGACGATACTCATCCATTTGATTCCCGGGAAGAATCTGCTTTGCCGGAAAAAGCAAAAAAGACCTCCATGTCTTTTTTGACAGCGCTTTCCCTGTCACTGAACAATTTAATGACGAAAAAAGCCCGTACTTTTTTAACCAGTTTCGCCGGCTCCATAGGCATTATCGGTATTGCGCTCATCTTAGCACTATCCAGCGGCATTAAAGCATATATCAACGAAGTACAGGAGGAAACGCTCTCTTCCTATCCCATTCAGATCGAGGCTGAACAAATGGATATGGGCAGTCTCATCACCAGTATGATGGGAACCCAGGACAAAAGTTCGCACGGTACCGACGCAGTATATGCCAGTTCCGTTATGTTTGACCTGGCGAATTCTATGAATAACGCCCAAACAAAACAAAACAATCTAAAAAAGCTGAAAGACTTTATTGAAAAGGAAAACAGTCCAATCAAGGACTATGCTACTACCATCCAATACTCCTATGATATCCCTCTGAATATCTATGCCAAAACGGCTGAGGACACCTATCAAAAAGCTGATATCATGGAAGTATTCTCATCTATGACCGAAGGTTCTTCCGCCAATATGGAATCCCTTTCCATGGGTTTTGCCTCCTATAATACCTGGGCGGAAATTCTGCCCGGAGCCGAAGGCGAGCCGGTATCGGAGGTGATCCGTTCCCAATACGAACTGATTGAAGGAAAATGGCCCGAGGATAAAACAGATATTATTCTCGTTTTAGATAAAAACAATGAGATCACCGATATCACGCTTCATGCTCTGGGTCTGAAAACGACTGACGAGATCGTTTCCGATATGCTTGCCGCACGCCGGGGTGAAACGATAGATCAAAGCGTAAAAAGCTACAGTTATGAGGAGATCCTGAATCTCTCCTTTAAGCTGATCGCCGCTACCGACTATTACACCGACAGCGACGGTGACGGCATTTGGGAGGATCTTTCTGAAAACGAATCCGCCATGGAGGTTATCATCAATAACGGGCTGTATTTAAACATCTGCGGTATTATACGCCCTCTTCCCGATGCCGTTACATCAATGGGTGCCTCGTTGTACTATACCAGTGCATTGACAGACTATCTGATTGAGCGCACCGCAGCCTCAGAGGTCGCCAAGGCACAGCTGGCGCCGGAAAATCAAAACCGGGATATCTTTACCGGTCTGCCCTTTGTGCTGGAAAATGAACAAGAACTTACCCCAGAACAGCAAGCTGAAGACTTAAAGAATTATTTTTCACAGCTCAGCGCCGTTGAAAAAGGTGAAATGTATCAAAAAATCTTAGCTATCCCCGATGCGGAAATCTTAGAAGATACGGTGGCCAAATACATGGAACAATATCCCGCCCGTGCCGCACTGGAAGAAATGATCTTTACCCAATACTCCGAAGCAGCAGGAATCGACGAAGATTCTATCCGTAAATTTATTGCCGACTACAGCGACGAAGCGCTACGGCAAATGGTAGAAACTGCTATACGGGAAATGATTACTGCACAGTATGAAAAAAATGCAGAGGAAGCCATCAGCAAAATCGCCGCACAGCCTTCCGCGGAAGAACTGGCGGCGCTGAAAGCACAGATTACCGCACAGCTGACCGACCGCAATGCTAAAACAATGTATGTTGTTTCCCAATATACTTCTTTTACGGCCATGCCGGCAGAAAGCATTATGACTTATCTGTTCGGCCTCAGCGATGCAGAACTGGATGCTATTGTAGATGACCTTGCAACAGAAGCGGCAAAACAGCTTTATACCCAATACGGCAGTACAGACGCAGGAACGGCAATACAAAAAGTTGCTGATGCGTTTGACGCCTATATTCCCACTCTGACCACAGAACAACTATCCGCGCTGTATGATGACTGCATGCCGCCCAAAACCTCGGATGCCACACGGAATGACAATTTAAAGCTGTTAGGGTTTGCTGATAAAGAATCCCCCTCCAGCATTAACATCTATGCCGCAACTTTTGCCGATAAAGATGAAATAGGTGCCATTATTGCGGATTATAACACCCAAGCAGCAGAAGAAGATCAAATCACCTATACCGACTATGTTGCACTGATCATGTCCTCGGTAACAACGATTATTGACGCTATCAGCTATGTGCTAATCGCTTTTGTTTCCATCTCCTTGGTAGTATCCTCAATTATGATCGGCATTATCACCTACATTTCCGTGCTGGAACGCACAAAAGAAATCGGAATCCTGCGGTCAATCGGCGCTTCTAAAAGGGATATCTCTCGCGTCTTCAACGCAGAAACCCTAATCGTAGGCTTTGCCTCGGGTGCGATCGGCATTCTCTTTACCGTAATTCTTTGTCTGCCTGTAAATTTAATTATCCGTCAGCTTTCGGGAATTGAATCCCTCACGGCATATCTGCCGCTGGCAGGCGGAATTATCCTAATGCTGCTGAGCATGTTCTTTACCCTGATTGCCGGTCTCTTCCCGGCCATGATTGCGGCGAAAAAAGATCCCGTAGTTGCCCTGCGGACAGAATAAAAAACAACCTTTACAGCGCAGGTTTCACTGCGCTGTTTTTTTATTCGCTATCCAAAACTATCTGCCATACTATCTTTCATACATTCGAGAGTCACAGCAGCATATTGTATTTTTTTAACTTCTTAGAATCTCCGGCAAAAGTCCGCGGGATGTCACTGCCGAGAACACCCTGCTGGAGCTTATACAGCCTGAACCGTCATTCCTGGTCCAGCGCAGAAACAGAACTTTTTGTGAAAACGTTCATTCTTCTTGCCATGTTCCGCTATGATTATAAAAGAAAAGAATAAGTGCTCCCTGCAAAAAGACGGTGCTTATATACAAGCACCGTCCTTTCGTTAAATATCCAGCTCCGGCGGAGTATCCAATTCCTCGGAGATATATCGTCCATTCTTCTTGCGCTGCCGCACGCACTCAGAAAGCAAATATTCAATCTGCCCGTTTACCGAGCGGAAATCATCCTCTGCCCAGGCTGCTATAGCATTGTACAGCTTTTCCGAAAGCCGCAGCGGCACCTGTTTTTTCTCCCCTGCCATAAAGCATCAATATAAGCTGCCGGAATTTACGACAGGCTGAGCATCGTGGTTGCCGCAAAGCACTACCAGCAAGTTCGATACCATAGCTGCTTTCCGTTCCTCATCCAGCCCTACCACCTGGTTATGGCTCAACCGTTCAAGGGCCATTTCAACCATTCCCACTGCACCGTCAACAATCATTTTTCTGGCGTCGATTATTGCCGAAGCCTGCTGCCGCTGCAGCATAACCGCCGCAATTTCCGGTGCATAGGCAAGATAGGTAATACGCGCCTCTATGATCTCCAGCCCCGCCTGCTCTACCTTTTGCTGAATTTCATCCCGAATACGTGAAGCAACAATCTCGCTGGATCCGCGAAGACTTCCTTCATCGGCAATACCGTCACCAGTAGTATCTACATTCGGCGCAATATCATAGGGATAAATCCGCACGATATTCCGCAAGGCACTATCACACTGCAAAGAAAGATACTCCTTAAAATTATCCACATGGAACACGGCTTTGGCCGTATCAATTACCCGCCAGGTCACCGCAATACCGATCTCCACGGGATTTCCCAAACAATCATTGATTTTTTGCCGATTATTGTTCAGCGTCATAATCTTCAGGGAGATCTTACGGCTGATATTCTCTGCTGCAGCCGCTGAAGAAGAAGCATATACCACCGCGCTTTTAGGACTGCTGTCCACATCGCCGCTTTGATTCAGCTTTGTCTTGGCTGCAGGATTCACACTGGCACAGAAAGGATTTACAAAATAAAAGCCTTCATTTTTCAGCGTCCCCACATATTTTCCGAACAGTGTAAGCACCAGTGCTTCCTGTGGTTTTAGCACCTTCAGTCCGCAAAACGGAATCCAGCCAAAGCTAACCCACAAAATTCCTAACACAAACAATACTACCCCCAAGGCCTGATCCATCCAAAGTCCGCCTACAATCAATACCCCGATTCCCAGCAAATATAATGCTGCTATCAGAAGTAATGCCTGCATGCCGTTTTTCTTATTGTTTAAAATGATTTCCTCCACACTATCCACCTCTTTATTTTTTTGATATCAAAATCATATCATATAAATATTATTTTGTCAAGGCATGAAGAAAAATCTTTTTACCATTATTTGATCGGCTGCTGTTTAATTCCCAATCGAAAAAACAAAAAAGCCGTTATCAAACGGCTTTTTCATATCTTACGATCCTTTCTGATTTTTTTGAAAACTTGCAATATACGCTACCGGATAATTTCCGTTTTCTCCATTATACATAATACTGATAATAATTTCATCCGGCGTATTGGAGGCATAAAACACCGCGTTAATACTGGAAGCTTCTACTGTGGTTTCCCCCGTTTGAATATCATAACGGTTAATCTGATAATAGAATTCCTCGTCTCCGGTCTCCAATATATAATAGACCGCGCTGTTATCACTGGAAATAAAGAATTCACTAGTAACGATATCCGCCAACACAAGCGTACTCTCTCCAGTAGCAATATCAACAAGATTCAAATCGCATACGGCCGTTTCATAGTCCTCGGTTATAACCGCTATTTTACTGCCGTCATTTGAAAGAGAAAACACCGCCCCTTTTTGTATTACTTTGATCTGATCGGTCGCAAGCGCATGCTGCACCACAACCTCCCATTCCTCTACAACATCGCAATAATACAGATACCCGTCATCATAGACAAGATCCGATTCCACAATAATCTCCGCGTCCAGGACCCTGACCTCGCCGGTAGCTACATCATATTCCTTCAAAGAATATATGCTATTGCCGCTGATAACATACAGCTTGGAGCCATCCTCATTCAAAGCAATTCCCAGAATCATCTCGCCCAAAGGCGGCTCTTCTTCCTGCCCGCCGATTACCGTAACAGCGCCCGTATCCGCACGATAAATACTGCAAAGTTCAATATCTCCGGCACGTTCAACATAGGCCAGCGTGCTGCCATCGGCCGAATACACCGCTTTAATAACGGTAGCAAGCTGCGCATCAAACAAAAGATGCCGGGCGCCAGCTTTATCTGCCGTATACAAATGGTCGATCTCGTTTTCCGTTTTTGCAAAAAGCGCCGTACTGCTTCCGGGAACCCAGCAAAGGAATCTGGCATCCGCAAAAAAGAGCGGCAGACTTGTTTTAGCACCGTCAATACTTAAAATTGATTCATTCAAAAGCGCAGCAGAATCCGTATTTTCGTTATACTTGGGTAATTCTCCAAAAGCGAGCTCCGTAAGGCGAAGGGTTTCGCCTTCTAACACACCGGTCAGCAGCTCATCCATTTTCTGCTGTGCCTCTTCCCGGCTTTTATATTTTTCACTGATCATCAAAACACTGATATTATCATCACAAAGCGTAGGAGTAAAACCGCACGCAGGCATTTCCCCTGCCTGATATTCATAATACAGATCTGCTAAAAGATACCAACCGCCAGCTTGCGGCGTCTCCTCGATCTTCAGGGAAACAGTAAGCACACCTTCGGGATCTTCACGGACCTGAAAAGTTACTGACTTTGCTAAATTCAGATAAAAAACTGTGTTGCCGCTGCCATCCTGCGGCAGCATCTGGAACATCCCGCTGACAACGCCTGTCTCATCCACAGCCGTTCCCTTAATAACATAATCCCAATACATAAGCCCCTTCACCGTTACCACAAGTCTGAGGGGATCTGGCAAAAAAGCAATGGAATATTCCGGTACGCCGCAAGCGGTTACACCGCCTTCAGCCTCACTGCCTGCAACAAAAGAAAAGCTGATATCTACTGTTCCCTCCTGTCCGGAGGTTATGGCTATCTCATTCAGATTAGCGTCCGACTGCGGAGAACCGCCGGAAGTCGTCAATGTTGTTTGATTATACTTGTCTGGACGGTAACGCGTTTGTGCACTGCAAAAAACGGCCGTAAGCACCACAGCCAAAATCAGCACTGCAGCAACAGCACAGGCTATGATTTTTTTGATGCGCGTTCGTTCTTTTCTTTTCACGTTTCAACAAGCTCCTTACTTTTAAAGTACAGATTTTAAAACATTGAATATAATATTCCCATTAAAAAATAATCGTCCCAAGAACGAACTCTGTATTAAATTATTGAAGTTCTCCAGCGGCAGAACTGACATTGCAATAGGCACAATGGCAAAGATAATACACACAAATACCGCTGCCTGCAAGATTCCTACGCCGCCGCCAAGCAGGCTGTCAAATTGTTTCAATACAGGCAAATGCACCACATGATCTACCAGACCGATAACAAATATAGAAATCAGCCGTACGGCAATAAAAATAATCAAAAAACTGATCAAGCTCAA
Source organism: uncultured Clostridia bacterium (assembly GCA_900550765.1). Classification (GTDB taxonomy): domain Bacteria; phylum Bacillota; class Clostridia; order Christensenellales; family QALW01; genus UMGS1322. The sequence continues at coordinate 9,475 of URTC01000016.1, forward strand.
GCTCAGGTTGATAATGGTCTGATTAAAATAATCACTCATCGTCGTAATTCCCTGATCGGCAAATACCTGATTCAGGATATTATCATTCATCATCTCTGCTATAGGCTTGGGCAGATTGGAAGTATTGATGATCTCCGTAATCCTTTCGCTGCTGAGTGTATTGATATCTACGTTAGCAACTGTCATATCACTGAGTTTTTCAACCCCAGCAGTAAAATAGAGCAGCGTATTATCAAAATTGGTCTTTTGAAGAATAAAAGAAGCTAATGAACTGTACCCGGCAAAAGATATAATCCACGCCAGAACATACGAAGCCACATTCAGCACCGTTACCAAAAAACCACGGTACCAGCCGATTAAAAACCCTATCGCCAATAAAATAATAATGCCCAAATCTACAATATTCACAAGTACATCCTCCTTAATCGGGTATATTATACCGGTACATAGCGCCGTCAGATTCTACAATAACATAACCGCTGCCCTGAATCAGCCGCTCCACCTTCAGCGGCAGCCGATACTTAACCGTCTTTCCGCTGGAAGGTTTAAACCGATACATAAAATAACTGCTGAATCCGTAATAATTCTTTTGTGACACCACCGCATAATTCAGCTTTTCTTCACATTCGATATTCATAACCTTACCGCCGCCGATCGCTTTTAGCCGCCCATCGCTCATCAGCAGCATATGAACATCCTTTTTCATTTTTCCGCAAGCGATCACATCAAAGCCGTTTACTGTGTAATCCAGATTAACCGAACCCGTATAATCGCAATCCCGCACCATAATTTTTTCCGTACCGAAAATATAACACAGATTTTCATCAAATACCGCATTATAGATCATTTGATTATCTACCTCAAACGTAACAGTCTGTTTTTTTTCCGTATCATATTTATAGGTAGAAAGCTGATACTTAGGATAGTATCCCGAATTTTCTACTGCAATAACCCAAACACTGTTGCCGGCGCCGTAAACTCCGAACCGAATATTGGTACAATTACTGTTGGAGGTGATTCGATCAATTTCTTCTCCCGTACTATTCAAAATAATCGTATCATCCGAAGAACTCAAACTTACAGCAATCAATTTTTCTCCCATGGCTACGGCAGCAATAGAATTCTCGAACTCCTTGGAAAATTCTAATATTCCCTCCTGATTGATTACCTGAAGCTTTTTTCCCACGCAAACGCCAAGCTTAGTTTCCCCGGCATACAATGCCATACCGTCCACAGTACCGGAGAATCCCCACATAACTTCTCCGCGGTCATCCAAATAATAAATACAATTCTCCGTATCATCAATATAAGCAATGCCTCCGGCAAAAACAGTAAAATTACTTTCGGCGTGAATCGGCAGCAGCTTAAAATCACTCAATTTAATACTTTTTTCACTCCTGCCAAATACCACTGTTAACAGTACAATAACCAATAAAATAACAATTGCACCTATCAGAAAGGGCAAGTAATTTAAAAGGTCAAATCTTTTGCGTTTTTTTACCCGCTGCATGTGATCCTCCGCTTGTGCTGCCGCAGATACGGCCATACTTATAATATATTATAACACAAAACAAAATAAAACAAAAGAAAAATATAACATTGCCTCAACGAGCAAAAAAGCGGCTCAGTTTCCGTACTGAACCGCTTCTGCAGCACAACTCTCTATTCCTCCTCAAGCTCTGTGACCCGATAAGCTTCTATCGCACCTTATACCGCATCCAGAACACTGGTATCTGCTATAGGAGTGCCGCTTTCATCAACCAGCAAATTTCCGTTAGCATCAAATTTCAATGTAGGACACAGATATCCTCCCTCATCATGCTCATTCCAGCCATAGATAAGGATCGTATTGGCAGCTGTGGCCTCCGGATTTTCCTTTACCCATGTCAATGTCTGCGAAACGCCTTGTGCAATCTCTGCGGGCGTTCCTTTTCGCGTATACTGCCAATTATAATCTCCCGTCCAGCTTACTCCGGTTTTAATACGCGGAAGCTGATATCTGCCGGCCGTTGCCAATGGTATACACTGAATTTGCTGTTCATACGCAGCATAGCTCTGATTATAACTATAATTCTTTTGCAAAAGCTGCGCAAAGCTATTACTGTACGCCGTCCCCGGAATTGAAGATGCACAAGATAGATCATTATAAGCATACCGATTCAGGCTTTCGGCCATAATGCTGCTGCCGCTGCTATTCGCTGTAGCTCTTTCACTCTCGCTGATAGAATAGCTTACCGAATATCTTGAAAGAGCATCAAACCCTTGACTTCTATATCCGTCAACCAGAGAACGCCCCAAAGTGCTTCCATCCATAGCAACACAGTACAGATCCTGAATCGCACGGTATTTTTGCGGATTAAGCTGATGAAGATATGCCATATAAAAAATTGCCTCATTTAAAATATACTGCAGTTCATTCTCTGTTAAGAAGTTCATAGCATCATAAAAGTAAACGATCGGTCTCGGTCCGGTTGCACTCATAACTGTTAAATAGCTATCCTGTGCCATGGCCTGATAAAGTTCCTTATGCTCCACTGGGATCGCCGCCAATTTTTCCTGACTAGTGGAAAAAGATCTGATATCCACAGCATTGCCAAAATGTCCTCGTTCTAAGATCGCACACATTTTCAGCTGCTCACCTGAAACATAACCGTTTACCGCTACATGCGCTTTTCTGGGAAGAGACATTTTATCTGCGCTCTTATACCACAGATAAGCAAAATAATCAATACCGGCATTCAATGCATAAGCGGCCTCTTCCTCCCAGGCAACACCGTAATCATATTGAATGGTCTTTGATGCAAGCGTGGAAGAGGTTACATCATCGATCTCATACGTTTTTCCCGTAAGCGCATAAACCGATGGAATTTTAAGGCTAACATCGCCGCTTACAGGTGTTCTGGGGCGTGCATAATAAGGCGCCTGATATGGATAATAGCTAAGCGTTCTGGCCACCTGATCGGCAACGCTGTAAGAGGATGGATTCTGGCTGGTTGCAAAGTATGCGTCCCAGCGT
>URTC01000017.1 GCA_900550765.1 uncultured Clostridia bacterium
AATGATACCGGAGATAATATGGGCGCGAGTATCGCCGGGGATGGCGCACATGTCCAGGCCCACGGAGCATACACAGGTCATTGCTTCCAGTTTTTCCAGTGTCAAAGTGCCGGAGGCGGCAGCATGGATCATACCGATATCTTCACTTACCGGAATAAAAGCGCCTGAAAGGCCGCCTACATAGCTGGAGGCCATTACGCCGCCTTTTTTCACGGCGTCATTTAATAAGGCAAGCGCAGCAGTGGTTCCGGCACCGCCTGTACAGGAAAGGCCCATTTCCTCTAAAATATGCGCTACACTGTCTCCCATCGTGGGAGTAGGCGCAAGAGAAAGGTCTACAATACCAAACTGCGCATTTAAGTCCTTTGCTGCGCGGGAGGCAACTAACTGGCCCATTCGCGTGATTTTAAAGGCAGTTTTTTTAATTTCTTCTGCTAATTGACCTAATGTGGCATCCGGCATTTTTTCCAACGCGCATTTTACTACCCCTGGACCGCTTACACCAACATTGATAACACAGTCCCCTTCGCCGCTGCCTAAAAAAGCACCGGCCATAAAGGGGTTATCTTCAACTGCGTTGCAGAAAACTACCAGTTTGGCGCAGCCGATGCTGCCCCGGTCCGCAGTGTTTTTCGCTGTTTGACGGATGATTTTTCCCATTTCTTTTACGGCGTCCATATTGATACCGGCTTTGGTAGAGCCGATATTGACTTAAGAACAGATTTGTTCGGTTACCGAAAGCGCTTCGGGAATACAGCGCAAAAGCGCGGCGTCGCCCGGGGTAATGCCCTTATGGACCAGAGCAGAGAATCCGCCTAAAAAGTTTACGCCGACGGTTTGCGCGGCTTTTTCCAGAATTTGCGCAAAGGGAACCAGATCATTGCAGCGTGAGGCGGAAGCAATATGTGCGATAGGCGTAACGGAAATACGTTTATTTACAATGGGAATTCCATACGTATTTTCGATAGCTTCACATTTTTGCACTAAATGATCGGCTTTTGTGCATATTTTATCATAAATTCTTTGGCAGGCTTTTTCCATGCTGCTGTCCGCGCAGTCAAACAGGGAAATACCCATGGTCACCGTGCGTACATCCAGGTGCTGGTTATCCAGCATTTGAATGGTTTCATTCACTTCGTTAAAGTTTATCATGCAGGGTACCTCTTATAAACGATGCATACTGTTAAAAATTTCTTCGCTTTGTATGCGTACTTCCAGATTGGAATCAAAATCTTTGAATTCTGCCTGAAGACCGGCAATATCGATATCACTCAATTCTAAGCTGATAAACATGACCATGGTAAAATACTCATGCAGGATTGTTTGCGTAATATCTAAAATATTGACGCGATGCTTGGCAAGCTTACTGCTTACATCGGCGATAATGCCGACGCGGTCATGTCCAATTACGGTTAAAAATGCTTTCATTGCGGTAAAACTCCTTTTTGTTTATCAATTAGTATTAAGCGGCAGGTTTCGGGCAAAGCGGCAGAAAGCTTAGCCAGCAACCCGTTGTCTTTGTCACCGGGGCCGGGAACGCCAAGTACGGCTATGTTAATAGCTTGTTCTGCAATAAAAGAACAGATAGCGGAAATGACATCGTCTGAATGAAGCACCGTCATGTCCGCGCCGGCTTTTTGTGATACCGAATATAAATATTCCAGCGAAGCTGCGTCATTTGTTCCGCCCATGATCGATTGCCCATTTTTTGCTACATGCAGAACAAAAAGCAGGTCATTTGGCTTCTGTTTTTGCGCGGCAGCCTCACGGATCAGCCGCTCACAAATATTTTGCAGTGTGACGCATGCCATAATATGATTCAAAACGGATCAATCCTTTACTTCGATATCAAGAATAATATTCTGATAGGTTTTTACGGTTATTTGTGTTCCCGGGGTAAGCGGAGGATGCGGAAGCGCTGCGATAAAGTAGAGTGTACGGTCAAAGGTTTGGTCATTGTCGTTAAAACTTGCCCGAATACGATGCAGCCTTACACCGTCGTGTTCTGTATCCTCTTCATCGGCTTCAAAACGGTAGGTATCTTCTTGGGTAATACCTTTGCGGATGTTTCGGTAGAGTTTTAGGAGCTTTTGAGGTTCAAAAACTGTGAGAAAATAAAAGAGTACACATATGGTTACGGATGCAATTCCTGTGGCTATAGAGATATAAAGCTTTCCCGAAAGAAAAGAAAAGCCATAGCCCACGGCACACAGACAACAAAGTACAAAAAAGAGAACCGTAAAAAACGTATGTTTTTTTTGTGTTTTTTGAAAAAAAGAAGCATCCAATAAATTCATTACGATCACCTGCCAACTATTATACCAAAAAAATATAAATAAAGCTATAAAAATTATAAAAAAAGGCTGAATAAATTCAGCCTTAAAGAAAAGTATGCTGTTTAGGTAGCTTCCGAAAGCGTGATCTCAACAGTGATCGGTGTATTGGAATATTGTACCGACCAACCGTTGACTGTGGCGCGGTAAATGGTCAGGGATACTTTATCCCCGGGTTTTTTGGTAAGAAGGTAGGAAGAATAATCTGCCATGGAGGTAATTTGGTTGCCATCGATGGCGTAGATATTATCGTATTGTTTCAAGCCTGCGTTGCGCTCTTCTTCTCCGGAATCTGGGGTAATGCATAGTCCGGGGGGAATGGAATTCCAGCCGGTGAGCCGGATGATATTGGAGGGCAGGGTCAATGTAATATTGATGGCGGCGCGGTCCTTTACATGGCCGTAGTTCAGCAGATCATTGATTATAGGGGCAGCATCGTCATAGGTAATGGCAAATCCCATATTTTCATATTCTGCAGAAACAATTTTTGAAGAAGTGATGCCGATTACGTTTCCGTACAAATCAATCAGCGGCCCGCCGCTGTTTCCGGGGTTGATAGCGGTATCCGTCTGGATACAATACATTACATAGCCGGTAGATTCATCTTGAATGGCGCGGTTCAGGGCGGAAATACTCCCTTGGGTCACAGAAGAGGAAAAATTCAGCCCGCCGGGATTTCCCACAGCCAATACCGTGTCGGCTACCTGTCAATTTTTAGCGGTAGAAAAGTTTGCCGCGGTAATTTCTTTGTCTGCAGGGTCGAATTTTAAAAGTGCCAGATCAGTAATGGTATCAGAACCGATAATCTCCGCGTCGTAGATCGTACCGTCATAAAGTACTACCTGAACCGTAGAGGCGTCCTCGATAACGAGAGCATTGGTAATAATGTAGCCGTCGCTGCGGCAAATGATGCCGCTGCCCTCACTGTAAAGGGCTGAGGAAGAGGAGCCGCCGTAATTCGAGTTGGTAGTATAGCATTGGATGCAGACCACACTGGGAATGACTTTTTGTGCAGCCTGCTGCGGAGTAAGCAACTCTCCCTCGATTAATTCAGGCGTGGGGGAAGGATTTACCTGCACCAAATTTTCAAACGCACTGTTGGTACTGCCGGAAGAGGAATCCGTCGTTGCCGTGGGAGAAGCTTCCAGGGTTCCCGGGTTGTTGCCATTATCATCGGTAAAAAAGATGGAATAGATACTAATACCCGCTGCAGCAATGGTGATGCAGAGCAAAACGGCGATTACCGCTACAAAGCATCCGCTGCCATTTCTTTTTTTGGGTTGTTTTTTTTGATCGCCGAGATTTGTCCGATAGGAAGCATCCGCATTATAGGTATAGGTTATGTCGGAATACGCGGGATTCGACGTACCTGTGCTGGACTCCTGTCTGTTTTCTTGTGTAGCCTGTTCATTATTTTCCGGAGTATGAAAGGAATTATTTTCACTCATAAAGATTCTCCTCTGCTTTTGAACTTTTGTGTCTTTATTATAATGCCTCAATATGATAAATGTATGATAAAGCATTGAAAAAAATAAAAAAGCGAAAGTTAAAAAACTTTCGCAAAAAAATAACAATGGATTAATCAGTCCACACTGTAGGGAAGAAGTGCAATGGTACGCGCACGCTTAATGGCGGTGGCCAGCTCACGCTGATGCTTTGCACAGGTACCGGTCATTCTTCTGGGCTGAATTTTTCCGCGTTCACTGATAAATTTACGCAGTTTGGCTACATCCTTATAGTCAATGATTTCTGTTTTATCAGCGCAGAACTGGCAGACTTTTCTTCTGGGTCTGCGGTTACCGCGGACTTTTTTGCTGAAATCCTTTTCGGACATCTTGTTTACCTCCTATAATCATCAATCAAAACGGAATATCCTCATCGTCAACGGTCTGCATGTTTTCGCCGAAAGGAGGAGTATTACCGAAGCTTGCCGCACGGGCGGCATCGTCATTCTCACCGGAATTGGGACGCCCCAGGAATTGTACCTCGTCGGCCACAATTTCGGTTACATAACGTTTGGAACCGTCGGGGGCATCATAGGAACGTGTTTGGATTGAACCGCACACAGCTGCCTGACTGCCCTTATGCAGATATTTCGCACAGTTTTCAGCTTGAGCCCGCCATACGACGATCGGAATAAAATCCGCTTCTCTGGTCTGGGAATCCCGATTGGCAAAACGGCGCTGTACGGCGAGGGTAAACGTGCAAACGGCAATACCGCTGCCGGTGGCCCGCAGCTCGGGATCTTTGGTAAGATTTCCAATAAGCATAGCTCTGTTCATGATAAACACCCCAAAAAATAATTTGATTAAGCTTCTTTCTTTATTACAATGAAGCGCATGATGTCCTCACTAATTTTGAAATTTCTTTCAAGCTCAGCGGGGAAAGCAGGATCTGATGAAAAATTCATAAGCACATAAAAACCTTCATTCATGAAGTTGATCTCATATGCCAGCTTACGTATGCCCTGCTCTTCAATGCCATCAACAACGCCGCAGTTTTCGGTAACAAGATTTGCAAACTTTTCAATGATCGCCTTGATAGCTTCACCGTCAAGCTTTGGGTTGATGATATAAAGTGCTTCGTATTTATTCATACTTCAATTCACCTCCTTATGGACTTTGGGTCCTCTTTAAAAAGAGAACAAGGAAATATATCTGCCGTATCATATTACCATAAAAAGCCTGACCGCGCAAGCAGAATTTGTGAAAAAAACACTTATTTTATCTTTATCGTAGCGTTTTGCGAAAAAAAGTGAATATACGGCACCACGGTTTTTCCCGGATAGAGCTGTTCCAGGGCAGCTTTGTACATTAAGAGCTGCGGGCGATGGTGCAGTGCCATTTCTTGGATGCTGCCGCGGAAGAGGTCAGTTTTATAGTCCAGTAAAATAATGCGGTCCTCTTCAAAAAAGTAGCAGTCAATGATTCCCTGCACCAGCGCTTCATCACCAGTTTCTTTAAAAGGAATAATAAGGCAGAAGGAGCGTTCGCGGTTCAGTTCTTTGGCGGACTTCATGCGTTGTCCCATCGTACTTTGCAGGAAAAAATCCAGCTGCTGAAAGGGAAGAGCGGAAAATTCATCAGCAGAGAGCAGCCCTGCCGATACCATTTCTTCAGCCTGGCTGCGTGCATCTTTAAAAGAGGAAAAGGAAACATGTTCCATAAAAAAATGTACAACGGTTCCCTTTTGGGCACCGGTATATTCTTTATCTTCGAAAGCCGGGCGTCTGAGGGGAATTTTTACACGCAAATCTTTTTGGCTGGGAGCCTGTTTTGTACGCTGGGTTACTGCAGCGGCAAAGGGATACTGCCAAGTAAAAGCATGGTTTAGCTGTTGGGTATAGTGTTCGCTGTTAAAAGCCGGTGCGGGAAAAGACGAGGGGGGATCTCCATGCGCGGTCTTTTCTTCTGGGTTAAAAATGTTTACATGCCAGCGGCTTTTGGTAAAAATAAATTCATCTGCAGCCATAGGTGCTTGGCGGATAACCTTTCTTAAAGGAGTACCGTCGCGGTGAGAAAACAATAGCGGAATCAGAAGTTCGGCATAAGATTCATACACTGCTGCGGCAGCTTTGTGCGGGAAGTAACAGAGATCTGCCAGCTTTTTTTGGCTTGTACATACGGAAAAAATCAATTTATTTTTGGCCCGGGTGAGAGCAACGTAAAGCAGGCGCATCTCTTCAGCAGCCTCCTGCTGAGCACAGCGGACGGCAATAGCTCGTTTGGCAGCGGAAGTTGTCTTTGCACGTACGCCGAAGGTGTCTTTTTTGGAAAGATCAAAGCCGATTCCCAATTTTTCATGAAAGAGTACTGCCGCGCTTCGGGGCTTGGCGGAAAGCGGACGCGTTGTACCGGTGAGAATTACAATGGGAAATTCAAGTCCTTTGCTTTTATGAATGGTCATATAGTGTACGGAATCGTCATTTTCGTCAATGACCGCTGTATCGGCCGCGGCAGGGGATTTAAAATTTTCATAATAGGTTAAAAAACCCCGGAGGCCGCCGGTGTTTACCGCGGTATATTCCCGGGCGCAGCGAATCAAGTCATCGATATGTTCTAAATTTTGCTGTCCTCCGGGCATATAGGCTGTATGATAGATGTAACCGGTTTCATTATAAATGTATTCAATAAATTCCGGCAGTGCCATGGCGCGCGAAAGCAGCAGCCAGCGGTCCAGAGCGGCTTCAAAATTTTTAAGTTTTTCTTTTAATTCGGCGTTTTCGCCGGCGTAGCTGTGCATTGCGTCGTAAAAGCTTCCTTCTGGGGAAGCGCTGCGGATCAGAGAGAGTTCTGTAGGGGTAAAATTCCCGATACAGCTGCTCATGACTGTCAGCAGATCGATATCGCTGCGGCGCATCAGCAGCAGACGCAGCAGAGAAAGAATCACACCTGTGTCGGAAAGACCGGCCGTCTTTTCCGGGGCCTGTGCAGTAAAAGGGATTCCGTGTGCGGCAAATACGGGTGAGAAAATATTCCCGGCATCGCGTGTACGGCCAAGGATTACGATATCATTATAGCGTACCGGGCGTGTATCCCCTGTTTCGGGATCATATAGGCGGCTGCCTTTGAGTTCCTGAATACGGCTGGCGAGCATTTCCGCCTCATTTTCAGGGTCTCCCTCACAAAAGAGCAGTTCATTTTCCGTTTCCGTTTTGCCCTGCACAAAAAGGCCTTCTCGGCTCTGCCATCCGTTAGCTTCCGGTGAAGGAGCAAGCGCGGCGTCGGCATCGTATTCGATATCGGCAGTATCTTCAAACATACAGTTTTCAAAAATAAAATTGATGCCCTCCAATATAGCAGAGAGAGAACGGAAATTGTTTTTAAGGTTGATACGACGCCCTAAAATACCATTATGGTAAGCATGCATCTTTTCAATGAATAACTCAGGCCGCGCCAGTTGAAATCCATAAATACTTTGTTTTACGTCGCCGACGAAAAAAAGATTATCTCCCTTTGCAAGCATTTCTATCATATGATTCTGCATCCGGTTTACATCTTGATATTCATCTACAAAGATATAATCTATATTTTCTTTAATATCGATTAAAATCTCGGGTTGCTCCTTTAAAAGCTGAACGGTATACCGTAAGAGGCCGCTGAAGGTCGTACCGCCTTCGGAGAGCATCAGTTCCTCCAGGCGCGCGGAAAAGGCCTCTTCTAACTCGAACAGCGCCGATAGGGCAGGCAGTGCAGGGGAAAAATCATCGCCATTCAGACCTTTAAGCATAGCCTGTACACGGGTCCGCAATTTTTTGATAACACCTGTACAGCGGTCAAAATCCTCACGGTAAACGGAATCGGATCTTTTTAAGACCGGCGCGCGCTGCTTTAGGGTATTGTACATGTCTGCGGGCGTATTTTGAACGGCTGCAGATTCAAAAACAGCGGCAAATTTATCTAAATATGTTTGGGCCGAAAAATCAAGGCCGGTAACGGCATATTCTTGCGCCAATACTTTTATGTAATCAAGTCCTAAAAAAAGCAGCTGCCGTGCGTGCTCAAGCAGCGCGCTTTCCCAAGGATTTTTATCTTGCTGATAGAGCGCCAGTACTTGGTTTCGATAGGCGGCTTTATCCGGCAGACTTTCCATAAAAGCGTGCAGAGCGAGGAGGACTGCGGTCAGTCCGGTGTCGGTTTTACCGGAAGTAAATTGTTCCAATGCGGCCCCGTATTCGGGCCAGAGATCATCCTCATAGCGTTTGCTGGCCTCTTCCAATATCTGTTCTGAAGCCGCCGCAACCAGCAGAGAGTATTGGGTTTCATCGAAAAGCCGGAAATCCGGCGGCAGCTTGGTATTGAAGTAATAGCGGCGCAGAAGCTGCGTGCAGAAGGCATGAATCGTCGAGATATTCGCCCGGTCAATCAATTGACGCTGACGAATCAAATTTTCATTCTGCGGCTGACGGGTCAGTGCGTCCTCTAATTTTGCCGTTAGTTTTTGGCGCATAGAAGCTGCTGCAGCATTGGTAAAGGTAACAATCAGCATTTTGTCTATAGAGGATTCTCCCGAGGAAATCAAGGAAAAGATACGTTCGACCATCACGGCGGTCTTTCCGCTGCCGGCCGCAGCTGATACTAATAGATTTGTTCCGCGCGCTTCGATGGCCTCTTTTTGAGCGTCAGTCCAATTCGGCATAGGGCTCCTCCTTTTTTTCGGTACATTCATGGCCGCATAGAGCGCCGTAGGGGCAGTATCGGCAGGCATTCTCCGTTGGTGCGGCTTGAATCCGGCCGGAAAGGATTCCCTCGGCCAGCTTTTGCGCGGTATCGGCGGCAGTATTCAGAAGGCTGGTGAATTGCTCGTCCGTTACGGCTCTTTTTTTGTCCTGGGCAAATCGGTCTAACGTAGGACCGCTTAGCATAGGCATCTCTGCAGTGGTTTCTTCAGATAGCTGCATAAAATAAGCGCCGGCAGGCACTGCACGGGCACCAAAGCGGGACAGAAGTGCGTTCATGTACATCATTAACTGGATATCCGTTCCGTTTTCTAAATCTTTTTCCCGGTAAGGATGAATGCCGGATTTATAGTCGATGACGCGCAGATAGATTCTGCCGTTTTCTTCGCATTTGTCTGCCCGGTCGATTTTTCCCTTCAGCGTTAAAGTGCCGAAATCGGTTGTCAGTGTCAAGGGGGCGTTCTTACCATAGCCAAAGGAAATTTCCTCGCCTATGGGCGTAAAAATATCCAGCTGATTTTTTACCGCCCATGCGCTTTGGCAGATCAGCGCTTTCAGTTGCCGGTTCAATATCCGCTGGCGGCTGGTAGAGATCATGGCGCCGAAGTGGATACTTGGTACATGTTTTTCAAAGAGTTCGCTTGCAGCGGCATAACATTTTTCTCGGGTGAGTTCTTTTTCTTCTGAGAGCAATAACCGGGTAAAGTCCTCCAGTGTGCTGTGGAAAACAGTTCCGATATCCGCGGCAGTGACGGAATAGGTTTCCGCTTGTTGGGGATTTAGCCCATAGCGGATAAAGTGTGCGTACGGACATTTTGCATAGGCTTCCAGCCGGGAGATGCTGACCGCCTGCTGCGGGGAGAAAATCTTAGCAGCGAGCAGCGGGGAAATCCGGGTTTGCCTTTCGCGCATTTCATAAGCCAAAACGTCAAATTTCTGCTTGATGGCCGCGTTGTTTTGGGCAAGATAGTCAAAAACAGCTCTGGCTTTCTGGGAACGTACTTGATCCAGCGCCATGGCCAGCATCGTTTGTGCGGCGGTCAGGGGCTGAGAAAGTGTATTTTCTACGGAATCTCGTTCTATTACCGCTTCTTTTAAGCCGGGGAATAAAAGTTTAAAGCGTTTGAAAAGATAGGAGGGCCGCAATGGCGTGCCGGAAAAGGAAAGCAGCGGACACGAAACCGTAAGTGCGATATACGGCGCGGAAAACGCCGCGTAGATATCGTAGCGCATGCGCGCATCCTCGGTTGCGGCGCTGTGGGCTAATTCCATTCCGTTTTCCAGCAAAATACTGCTTTCTTCCGGCGTAACCAGACGGTCATCGATATATACGGCAGGGATTACGCCGTCGTTTGCACCTAATATAAAGGCGTAGCGGTGTTTTTGGTCCCGCGCAGCTTTTAAGTCACCGAAAGTTACACAGTCCAATACTGTGGGGATTGTTGCGGCAGGCGACGACTGAAAACCTTCAAAAAGGGTATCGGTAAATTCTTCAAGGGAGAGTGTTTGCCCGGCTAAAAGACCGGAGATATCCTCTAAAAGCTTTACGGCAATATTCCAAAGCTGAGCGGTGACATCGGCTAAACTGAAAAAGCCTAAAGTTTCATATTGCTCCACCAGTGCATTGATACGGGAATAGACGTCCTGCTCTTGCATAAACGTGTAGCAGCAGGCGGCCTTTTCCCGTGCCGACGCAGAAATTTGAAGCTGTTCCTGAAAGGTTTTCAGCGGCAGAATGACTTTTTCGCGCAGCAAATCAAAATCTGCTTGGCGTGCTTCGTCCCCTCGCTGATAATAGAGTCCGTTTTCCAGTTCATAGCTTTTTACGCCCATATCACTGATAAAGGAGGTAAAACGATCTGTTTCGTCGCGATCAAGCGGTGTAAGACCGGAACGGACGTAGTCGGCTACGTATTCCGGGATAAAGCCGCTGCGGCAGCATTTTAGGGCCGAAAACAGATACATGGATACTGGATGGGAAGCAATATCGTGCTTGGTATCGGTATAAACGGGAATTTCATAGCGGGCAAAAACGCTTTGTATCAGCGGGGAATATTTGGCCATATCATTGCAAAGAACGCAGAAATCCCTGTATCTTGCACCAGCCCGAACCTGCAGGGCGATAGTTTTAGCAGTATCGGTGACCTCGTCCAGTGCTGTACGATAAAAATGCAGATGGATGTTTTGGCATATGTCCGGATATTTTGGTGTAGGAAAGGCATAGAAAGCATCCTGAATAAAATGAATTTCCGGTGATTTTATGGTTTGTGAAAGCTTTGTCTGGGTAATACTGTAAGAGACGCCGTTTTCTTTAGCAAGCGCAATGAGTTTTTCCTGTGTTTGAGCATGCAGTGCATAAGCACTTTTATCAAGAGAATCCCCTGCATAGCTTAAGGCGATCGTTACATTGCTGCGCAGCATCATGGCGCCGATAAAGCTGTACAGGCGCGAAGTAAAAACGTCAAATCCATCGATAAAGATCTCGCAGTTGTCTAAAGGACGGTATTGAGGAAGCAGCTCTTGTGCTTTTTTTAATCGATCGGCGTTATCGGTATAACCCGAATCCAGGATTTCACTGTATTTTTGATAAATAAGTGCGGTATCGTTAAGTTTATATTTTAAAATAGAAGGCTTTAATCTTTCAGCAGTAGTTTGGATATCGGCAGGAGAATAGCCGCAGTTTTCCAAAGTAGAGATCATTTTCAGACAGCGTTGGCAAAAGCCTTTGCGCTGGGAAGCATTTTTAAAAATCGTGAGATTTGGGCGCGCCTGTTGAATGCAGGCACGCATGACCATAGCTTTGCCGCAGTCGTCCAAAAAGACTTTTTTTCCGCCGCCGCAGTATTGAATAATGGTTGCGGCTAAACGGTTAAACGAACAGACTTCTGCATCAATAAAGCCATTAATATTCAACTGCGCGCAGAGCCGCTGTTCAAAATTATAGGTGGCGTGATCCGGTACGATCAGTATAGATTTTGTTTTATTTAAAATCCGTTCGCCAATGCGGTTGATCAGCATTTGCGTCTTTCCCGAGGCGATACGCCCGGTTATGATGGTAAGCACACGAACTCTCTCTTTCATTCCCGAAATTTATTTTATTATACTATAAAAAGCAAAAATTTTCAATATGATTTGGCCTGCTGCATTTTTGCGGAGAAATAGGTAGAAAGGGAACGGCAATATAGGATTTTTGGGAAAAAAGATTTGCTGCGGCCGGTTGGATTGATGGTTATCTGTTTGACATATTTATTAATTTAGGATACAATGCACTATTGGAAAATTTATCAATAAAGCGAGGAAAAAACGTGGCACAGAGCATTCCACAGGAGGTAAGGCGCCGGAGGACTTTTGCGATCATTTCACACCCGGACGCGGGAAAGACCACGCTTACCGAAAAATTGCTGCTCTATGGCGGAGCGATTCATGCGGCCGGTTCGGTAAAGGCCAGAAAGGCCGAAAAGCATGCTGTAAGTGACTGGATGGAAATTGAAAAGCAGCGCGGTATTTCCGTGACCAGCAGCGTGATGCTGTTTGATTATAACGGATACCGGATCAATATCCTGGATACTCCCGGTCACCAGGACTTTTCGGAGGACACCTACCGTACTCTTGTAGCGGCCGACAGCGCCGTAATGCTGATTGATGCTGCCAAGGGTGTGGAGCAGCAGACGATCAAGCTCTTTCAGGTTTGCCGCAAGAGGAATATTCCGATCTTTACATTTGTGAATAAGTTGGACAGAGCCGGAAAAAATCCCTTTGATCTAATGGACGAAATCGAAACTGTTTTGGGCATTCGTGCCTGCCCGATGAATTGGCCCATCGGTACTGACGGAGATTTCAAAGGGGTTTATCACCGAGAAAGCGGCACCGTAGAGCTGTTTAGCGGCGGAAACCATGGCCAAA
>URTC01000018.1 GCA_900550765.1 uncultured Clostridia bacterium
AGCTGTGATGGCAGCAACGCTTGGTGCATAAACTTTCTGGTGGAAAAACCGGAACAGACTGTGTATAATAGAAGAATGGCAAGACACGTACAGCAGCGCTGCGGAGCGCGTCTTTCGCAGCGCTGCTGGTGGTTTATGTGAGGTGTGTGAAGATATCATATGCTGGAAAATAAAAGAGCTGAGACACTGCGCCTTCTGCGAGAATCAGGAGAAAATGTTTCGGGTCAGGATTTGTGTGAACATTTTGGAATTTCCCGTACTGCAGTGTGGAAGATCATGAATCAGTTAAAAGAGGAAGGATACGAGATCGAGGCGGTACAGAATAAAGGTTACCGTCTGCTGAACGAGCCGGATCTGATGACGAAGGACGAGCTGGAAAGCCGCACGCATACGAAATATGTCGGACAGACGGTTTATTACAGACGTGAGGTGGATTCGACAAACACGTGGGCGAAGCGGTTGGCGGAAGAGGGTGCGCCGAACGGCACACTGACAACGGCCGAGACGCAGACTGCCGGAAAAGGCCGCCGCGGCAGAGTCTGGAAATCACCGGAGGGAACCTCTGTTTCGATGTCGATTCTGCTGTACCCGGATCTTGAGCCGGCCAAAGCACCGATGCTGACGATTGTAATGGGACTTGCCGTAGTGCAGGGTGTGCAAAAAGCGCTCGGTGTCGATACGAAAATCAAATGGCCGAACGACGCGGTGCTGAATGGGAAAAAGCTCTGTGGGATCCTGACAGAGATGAGTGCACAGATCGATTACATCAATTATGTTGTCATCGGAACCGGATTCAATGTCAATCAGATGGTATTTCCGGAAGAAATCGCGGAGATTGCGACCTCACTGGCGATAGAAATGGGTCATTCCGTCAACCGGGCGAAAGTGGTCGCAGCAGTGCTGGAGGCATTTGAGGAGGACTATGAAAAATTCCTGGAAGCAGGGGATCTCTCCGGGCTGAAGGAAGCATATGAGGCTGTGCTTGCAAACAAAGACCAGCCGGTGCGTGTACTCGATCCGAAGGAACCGTTCGAGGGCGTTGCACTTGGCATTACGCCGACCGGTGAGCTGCGCGTGCAAAAAGAGGACGGAACGATCACTGAGGTGCATTCCGGCGAGGTTTCGGTGCGAGGCTTATACAGCTACGTATAGAGAGACCGGAAAAGGAAGAGAAAGGAAAAATTATGTATTCAGATAATGAAAAAGTAGTGCTCTGCGGAGCAAGTGCATACGAACAGAAATATTATTTTAACCAGGATTTTGCATCCCTGCCACAGTCTGTGCAGGATGAGCTTCATGTCATGTGTGTTATGTTTACGGTGGAAATCGGCGGTATTTTTACCATGTGGTTCGACAGCGACGGAAGTCTGCAGTTTGAAACAGAGGCCGTAGACGCAGATGCGATGTACGACGAGATCGGCGGCGCGCTTCGGATTAAGCAGTATCAGGAAGAAAAAAAGGAGCTGCTGGAATCCCTGGAGCTGTATTACCGTGTCTTCTTCCTCGGTGAGGAGGTGCCGGAGGAGGCGCTGATGGAAGAGGACGGAGAGAAGCCGAATGGAAAATAAGAAACGAACACTGCAAAAGATGCCGCCACTGAAAATCGGAAACGTGGAGATGCCAAACCCACTCGTGCTTGCACCGATGGCGGGGGTGACGGATCTGCCGTTTCGTGTTCTGTGCAAGGAGCAGGGCGCGGGCCTGATCTGTATGGAAATGGTGAGCGCGAAGGCAATTTTATATAAGAATAAAAATATGTTGTTTGACTTATTTATAATTCGCGATTATACTTCTTATTAATATATTTCTATTCAGATGATAGGGAGAATGGAGGATCTTTTGTTATGAAAACGAAAAAAGTCATTTCAACAGTTTTAGTACTGGTACTGGCTTTTGCCTGTATGACGGCGTTTTCTGCCTGTGATGCAGGAACAGCAGATGCGGATAAGGTCTATAAGATCGGTATTTGCCAGCTGGTAACTCATGATGCGCTTGACGCGGCTACTGAGGGCTTTAAGCAGGCATTGATTGATGAACTGGGAGCAGATAAAGTAGAATTTGATTATCAGAACGCTGCCAATTCCAATGACACCTGTGTGACGATTGTCAATAATTTTGTTTCGAAAAATGTAGATCTTATTTTGGCAAATGCTACCGGTGCCCTGCAGGCGGCGGTCAATGCCACCGAGACGATTCCGATTTTGGGAACGTCCATTACGGAGTATGGCGTTGCCTTGGAAATTGATGATTTTAATGGGACTGTGGGCGGTAATGTTTCGGGAACCTCCGATCTGGCACCTCTTACTGAACAGGCACAGATGATTTTGGATCTTTTCCCCCAGACGGAAAAGGTAGGCCTGCTTTCGTGTTCGGCTGAGCCGAATTCTGCGTACCAGGTGGCAGAGGTTAAGGCTTATCTGGAGGCCAAGGGGATTGTTTGCACGGAGTATACTTTTGTAGATTCTAATGATGTTTCTCTTGTAGCGGAAAAGGCGGCAACCGACAGCGATGTAATTTATATTCCCACCGATAATACGGCGGCTTCCTGCGCGGAGACGATCAACAATATTGTTCTTCCCAAAAAGGTACCGATTATTGCTGGCGAAGCGGGCATTTGCGAAGGCTGCGGCGTAGCTACGCTATCTATCAGCTATTATGAATTGGGTTATACTACCGGTAAAATGGCTGTTCAGATTTTAAAAGGCGAGGCAGATATTGCAACTATGCCGATTGCGTATGATCCCAATCCGGTAAAAAAATACAATAAAGAAATTTGCGAAGAACTACAGGTTGAAATTCCTGCAGATTACGTTGCTTTAGGAGAGTAAAATGGCAGAAATCAGCGCTTGGCTGGGGGCTTTGCCCGGTGCGATTGCACAGGGAATGATATGGGGCATTATGGCCATCGGTGTATATATTACCTATAAAATATTGGATTTTGCTGATCTTACAGTAGATGGCTCTATTTGTACGGGCATGGCCGTATGTGCAATGTTGATTATTCATGGCTGGAATGTATGGCTGGCAATGTTTGTTGCAATGCTTGTGGGTATGCTGACGGGGCTTGTTACAGGGATATTTCATACGTTTATGGGAATTCCTGCTATTTTATCGGGAATCCTCACCCAGTTGATGCTGTGGTCGGTAAACCTGAAAATTATGGGGCAGGCGAATCAGGCACTTCCTGCGCGGAAGTATTCTCTTATTATTACACAGCTGAATAGTAAAGGAATCACTATTGCGGTTTTGGCGGGCTTTTGTATTGTCATTATCGGTGTGCTGTATTGGTTTTTCGGTACGGAGTATGGTTCAGCAGTACGGGCTACGGGCTCTAATGCTAAGATGAGCCGTGCGCAGGGAATTAATACTGACCGCAATAAAATCATCGGACTTATGATTTCTAACGGAATTGTAGCGCTTGCCGGTGCATTGCTGGCACAGTATCAGGGATCGGCTGATATCAATAATGGCCGTGGTGCTATCGTTATCGGCCTTGCGGCCGTGATCATCGGTGAAGCGGTAGTTTCACGACTTTCACAGAATTTTTTAATTCGGCTGTTAGGCGTCATATTAGGCGGTGTGATTTACTATATTGTATATCAATCTGTTATTTTCCTGGGGCTGGATACCGATTATCTCAAGATGCTTTCCGCATTGGTGGTTGCTGTTTTCTTAGCGGTGCCGTATTGGAAAAAACGGTATTTTTCCAAAACAAGGCAGTTAAAAAATCAGGAGGGTTCCGGCAATGCTTGAAATGAAGAATATCAGCAAAATATTCAATGCTGGTACTGTGAATGAAAAGGTTGCGCTTGACCGGTTGTCCTTGACCTTGGAAGACGGTGATTTTGTTACGGTAATCGGTGGCAATGGCGCGGGAAAGTCTACTATGCTGAATGCTGTTGCAGGAGTTTTTCCGATAGATGCAGGGCAGATTCTGATTGACGGAACGGATATTACCCGTCTTCCTGAACACAAGCGGGCTGCCTTTATCGGCCGTGTATTTCAGGATCCTATGACGGGTACGGCAGCGGATATGTGGATAGAAGAAAATATGGCGCTTGCCTATCGCCGAGGGAAACGGCGCGGGCTGCGTTGGGCAATCACTGCAAAAGATCGTGCCAGATATCGGGAAATGCTGAAAGAACTGGAGCTTGGCCTTGAAGATCGGCTGTCAACTAAGGTGGGGTTGCTTTCCGGCGGGCAGCGTCAGGCAATTACCTTGCTGATGGCAACGATGAACCGGCCTAAACTGCTCTTGCTGGATGAGCATACGGCGGCCCTTGATCCTAAAACGGCTGCTAAGGTTTTGGCACTTTCAGATAAGTTTATTGAAGAAGAAAAGCTTACGGCCATGATGGTTACCCATAATATGCGCGATGCGATAGCGCATGGAATCGGTTGATTATGATGAATGCAGGCAAGATTATTCTGGATGTAAGAGGGCAGGAAAAGCGTGCACTTACGGTAGAGGCCTTGTTGGAGATCTTTGCAAAGACCAGCGGTACGGAATTTGATAATGACCGTGCGTTGCTTTTGTAAAAACAGTGTTGGTCAGGAAAAATAAAAAGGAGAGAATACTATGAAAGAAAAAAGAAAGAGCTTTGGAAAAGGGTTCAAAGGTTTCGTTTCCCTTATGATGGCAACAGCACTTATAGGCGCAGCCGTTCTGGGAATTACAGGATGCGGAAAAGACGGAGAAAAAGCTTATATCGTTGGTGCGACCGGTCCTCTTACCGGAGAGAATTCTTCTTACGGCATCTCCGTGAACCAGGGGGCGACGCTGGCTTTTGAAGAGATCAATGCGGCCGGCGGTTTGAATGGCGTAAAATTTGAGTTTGTGATGAAGGATGATAAATCCACGGCTGCAGATGCAGCCTCAGCATACGATCAGCTGTTTGATGCGGGAATGCAGGTTTCGCTTGGCAGTGTTACATCCGGTTCCTGTGAAGCCTTTGCTGCAAGAGCGGAGTCGGATAATCTGTTTTTTATTACACCTTCCGCTTCGGCGGCAAGCGTTATTGAAAAGGGAAAAAATGCTTTCCGTGTTTGCTTCGGCGATCCCGACCAGGGAATTTTGGCTGCCGAAGAGCTTACCTCAAAGTATACCAAAATCGGCTGCATCTATGATACCAGCGATACGTATTCCACTGGTATTTGGGAAGCCTTTGACGGAAAAATGAAAGAACTGAATGTTGCCTACAGCACACGTACGTTTGATAGCGATAATAAAAAGGATTTTTCTGCTGAAGTAGAAGCATTGAAAGATTGCGAAGTCATTTTCCTTCCCATCTATTATACGGAGGCGGGGCTTATTGCAAGAGCTTGTGAGGCCAAGGAACTCACCAATATCGCGTTATTCGGTTGTGACGGTTTGGACGGTGTAGCAGGTCAGATTGATGCAAGTGTGACCAATTCCATTCGCTATATTACACCGTTTGATGTAAACGCAACCGATGAGAAAACTCAAAAGTTTGTCAGCAGCTATGAGGCAAAGTACGGAACAAAACCGGATCAGTTTGCGGCCGATGGATATGATGCGGCTTATGTAGTGTTTGAAGCAATGAAGGCCGCTGGTATAAATGATGTGAATATTAAACCGGGAGAGCTTTGTGACAAGCTGATTGCGGCTATAACCGATGCTTCCTTCTCTTATGCGGGGGTTACCGGGGATATGACTTGGGATGCTACCGGAGCTTGTACAAAAACGCCGGTTATTGTTGACCTGAATCAATAAAAAGTATATAATATCTACAAACCACATTACGGTCGGGGATAACATATCTTCGACCGTATGGTCGGTTTAATGGGAGAGGAATTAAAACGGCCCGGATGCTTCTCCCATTAAACCGAAAAACAAAGGAGTTAAAAGAATGGTTACGATTATTGACGGCTTAAGTCTGGGCGCTATCTATGCGCTGATTGCCCTGGGATATACTATGGTTTACGGTATTGCTAAAATGCTTAATTTTGCACATGGCGATATTATTATGGTGGGTGCTTATGCTATTTATGCAATGCTTGCGGTAACCGGTAATCCGGTAGTGGCGTTCATTGCGGCGCTTATTCTGTGTACGGTATTAGGGGTAGTGATCGAAAAGCTTGCCTATAAACCTTTGCGCGGCGCGTCTCCGCTGGCGGTTTTGATTACGGCTATCGGCGTCAGCTATCTTTTACAAGGGGTTGCACAGCTTATTTTCGGTGCCGATCAAAAGACGGTTTCCATTCTTGATAGACTTGGCAATACGCATATAGGCGAGTACTCTATCAAAATCAGCAGTATTATAACTTTAGTGTGCGGTGCGGCGATCATGGCCGGACTTACCTTGTTTGTAAAAAAGACAAGGATCGGCAGGGCCATGCTGGCTGTTTCGGAGGATAAAGGCGCGGCACAGCTTATGGGGGTAAATGTTAATACGATTATTATGATTACCTTTGCCATTGGCTCGGCATTAGCGACTTTTGCCAGTATCTTTTATCTGCCGACGACTTCTATCAGTCCTACGCTGGGATCTATGCCCGGAATCAAGGCCTTTGCGGCAGCGGTTATCGGCGGAATAGGCTCTATTCCCGGGGCAATGCTCGGCGGAGTTCTTCTGGGGCTTATTGAAAATATTTGTCTTAGCATCGAGGCTGTTGCCAGTTATACCACGGCAATAGAATTTGGCTTTTTGATCTTGATACTTATGATTCGTCCCATTGGCTTGCTGGGCAAAAAGAGAAGGGTGAAGGTCTGAAAAATGGGATATTTACAGAATATAAAAAAATCGTTTCAATGGAAGAATGCTCTGAATTATTTTATTATTGTTGCTGTGCTGATCGTTATGATTTTGCTGAATCAGGCTGGGGCGCTGGGAAAAGGTGACCGCAGTATGCTTACACGTATTGCGTTTAGCGCGATACTGGCTGTTTCACTGAATCTTGTAGTCGGCTTTTTAGGAGAACTGAGTTTAGGCCATGCCGGTTTTATGTGTGTTGGCGCCTATATTGGATGTTTTTTTGCAAATTTTCTTCGCAGCACTATGGGCGGCGGAGAGTTATTGATTTTTATTCTTTCTATGCTGCTGGGGGGCCTTGTAGCAGCGCTGTTCGGATTTATTGTCGGAATGCCGGCACTTCGGCTGAAGGGAGATTATTTGGCGATTGCTACGCTTGCTTTTGGCGAGATTGTGCGTAATATCTTTAAAAATCTTTCCTTGTTTGGCGGAGCCATGGGGCTTAGCACACAGCTGTATGACAGCAACAGTTTGTTTATTGTAGCAATTGTTACCTTGTTGGTCGTATTGTTTTTAAGCCAGAATTTTATTCGCAGCAAGCATGGAAGGGCGGTTACCGCTATTCGTGATAATGAAATAGCTGCCCGCGCAATGGGGATTAATGTTACGTTTTATAAATTGATTGTTTTTGTGATCGCTGCGTTTTTTGCCGGCGTTGCAGGTGTCATTTATGGTCAGACGTTCGGTACGGTAAGGCAGGAGACGTTCTCTTATAATTATTCGATAGAAATTCTGGTTATGGTAGTGCTTGGAGGCATGGGGAGCATTAATGGATCACTAATTGCCGCTGCTATTATTACATATGTGAATATTGCCCTTCAGAATGAGCTTTCCGGTCCGTTGGCACCGGTAAAATCTATTGTATATGCAGTGATTTTGATCGGCATTGTTTTGTTTAATAATGCACCGGAACTGAAGAGTATAAAAGAGAAATTGAGTATCCGGAATTTTATGAAGAAAAAGAGCCATAGGCACAACGCTCCTGAAGTCATCCAGGATGATGATGCAGCCTGGAACAGAATCGAAACAAAAATAGAGATGGATGAATTGCTTTCGGTAGAAATTCAGCCAAACGAGAAGCCCGCCGCAGAGCAGAAAGAAGGGGAGGAAGAATAAATGCCTGATATTATATTGGAAACCCAAAACCTCGGAATCTCCTTCGGCGGGTTGAAAGCGGTAGAGGATGTGAATCTTCAAATTCATGCAAAGCAGATATACGGTCTTGTAGGTCCTAACGGGGCGGGAAAGACTACCGTATTTAATTTGCTTACCGGTGTGTATCAGCCTACCTGCGGAACGTTCTTTTTAGAAGGGGAAGAGCTTACCGGCAAAACACAGGAGACGATTAATCATAAGGGAATTGCCAGAACATTTCAAAATATTCGTTTATTCAATAATATGAGTGTGATTCGCAATGTCTTGGTAGGCCTGCATAACCAGCCGGAATTTCGATGCAGTCCTTTGGCAAGTATGCTTCGGTTGCCGAAGCATTTTGATACGGAGGACAGAATGCGGCAGCGCGCTAAGGAAATCCTGCGTATTTTTGGCTTAGAGGAAATGCGCAATCAGCTTTCTTGTAACCTGCCTTATGGGCAGCAGCGAAAGCTGGAGATTGCACGTGCACTTGCTTCAAACCCTAAAATCCTTTTGCTGGATGAACCTGCTGCAGGAATGAATCCGAAAGAAACGGCCGAATTGATGGACGTTATCCGGTATATCAGGGATCATTTTGATCTTGCAATTTTACTCATTGAACACGATATGAAATTTGTATCCGGGCTTTGTGACGAGATAACAGTATTGAATTTCGGTACAGTATTAGCACAGGGGGATACCAAATCAGCACTGAATGATCCTGAGGTCATTAGGGCTTATATCGGAGGTTGACGGCATTATGGCTTTATTAGAGGTTAAAGGTCTTGAGGTCTATTACGGTGTAATACAGGCGTTAAAAGGTATCAGCTTTGAAGTCGGTAACGGTGAGATTGTAACGCTTATCGGTGCGAACGGTGCGGGAAAGACCACGACGATGCAAAGCATTATGGGGCTGATTCCTGCAAGAAGCGGAGTACTTCTTTATGACGGGCAGGAGATTACTAAAATGCCCTGTCATAAGATTGTTCATAAGGGGATCGTACAGGTGCCGGAGGGAAGGCGTATTTTTCAAGAACTGACTGTTTATGAAAATTTGCTGATGGGCGCCTATGTACAAAAAGATATGAAAAAAATACGGCAGGATATGGAGGAAATTTACCATCGGTTCCCTCGATTGGCGGAACGGCGCCGGCAGGTGGCGGGAACACTGTCCGGTGGAGAACAGCAAATGCTGGCTATGGGCCGCGCCATGATGAGCCATCCCAGACTTTTAATGCTGGATGAACCCTCCATGGGGCTTTCTCCGTTGTTGGTGGATCAGGTATTTTCTATCATTAAGGAATTGCATCAAAGCGGAATCACCATTTTACTGGTTGAACAGAATGCGGAAAAGGCGTTGAAAATCGCAGACCGTGCTTATGTGCTTGAAAACGGAGAGATTCGGTATTCCGGTACCGGCAGTGAGCTTGCCGGTAGTGAGACGATAAAAAAGGCCTACTTGGGTGGGTAAGAAAGAAGCGTTTTCTGAAACAGAAAACGCTTCTTTTAGTATGGAAATAGTGAAACAGGAAAGATTATTTGGCACATTTTCCGCAGTTAGAGCAACCGTTGCAGATTGGTTTGCTGCCGCAGCTTGCACAGGATGAACGATAATGCGGTTTATAGCGTTCCGCCTCGGGAATTTCAATTCCCAGAGCATCATAGAGGTGAAAGTGAACGGGGCGCCCCTGAAAGAACATTCCGGATTTAAAGGCCATTTCACTTTGCAAGCGTTTTCCTTTTAACAGATAGCGCCGGCCGTCTTTTATAAAGATATTTCCCGTTTCAATAAAGGAAAATGTTATATTCGTTTCTGCACATTCATTGTACAGTTTTTTTACCCAGTCAAAGTTACAGGGGCGTGCGCCGTCATAATTTTCACCACCGCAGATAACTTGTTCAATGGCACCAGTGGTTAAATATTGTTTTAGACAAATCGGACCGATAAGCGGTGCGCACATGATGCCTTTATGCTTGAAAGGAAGATCTAGAAGCAGGGGAATTCGTTCATCTGCACGTATTTGGTTTTCACAGGTTACATGAAAAAAGATATTTTCCCAGCCGTTGCCCCAATCCCTGGGCAGGCAGGAAGAAGCACGCTGGGGGCGCTTGGTAAGCAAAAAAAAGATCACATCACGGCGGTCATGCATGATATTCCAAGCGTCGTTTCTCCAGGCATCGGCTTCTTCTAAAAAGAAATCAGAGGTCATACAAACGCGTATTGTCTCGCCCGCTTGTATTTTATAGCTTCCGTTGCATTTTTTCTGCAAAGGGTAGGCAAAGTTGGCAGTTTTGTAAATCTCTTGGCCGCATTTATCCCGCAGACGATCCAAATAATACATATAACAGTGGTCGCAGCCCTCGCTGCATTTTTTGCAGCCGTGCCAGGGGTTCCAAATATCATGCATAAAAAGTTCCTTTACTTCAGCGGCGGCACCTGCAGGGTATGTACATAGGCACCGTTCATGTATTCATGCAAATGTTCGTACATAAAATTCAGAAATCTTTTTGCAGCGATGGGCAGCAGCGCGGGGTCTTCATAGTCTACGCATATGGTACGCTCTACCGGTGGTACAGTAGGCCGTTTTTGAAATTGGTATGTAGAATGTTCCAGTGTCATTGCGGAAAGCAGGCTTACGCCTAACCCTTTTTCTACCATGGCTAAAATGGTAGCATCATCCTGGATTCTAAATTTTACGTTGGGGGAAGTTTCCAGGGTGCTAAACGCTCTGAGTGCGGTATTGATATGACCGCCCTCCTCTACGATGATCAGCGGTTCTGCTGCTAAATCTTTTAAGGGAACGGTTTCCACTTGTGCTAACGGATGATTTTTGGGAAGAACGGCTAAAAATTGTTCTGTTGCAATGGTATCGGTCTTAAATCCGGAAGATACTTCGGGATACATGAAAGCAAAATCAATAATGCCGTTTTTAAGCCAAGTAGGAAAGGTTTTATAATCCCCCTGGTACAGTACAAAGCTGATGCTGGGGTAAAGATCGCCGAACGCTTTGATAATACCCGGCAGAACATGCTGTGACATACTGGAAAAAATGCCGATGCGTACTTCCCCCGATTCCAACCCGTTGATCTCCTTTACCTTATCGGCAAGTTCCCGTGCGGCGGAAACCGATTTTTGTATCATCGGATAAATTTGGCTGCCCTCCGGTGTAAGATGTACACCGGAACGGGTACGAATCAGTAATTTAAGGGAAAGCTCATTTTCCAGTGATGTGATCATCTGGCTTACGGCAGCTTGGGTGTAGCCTAACGATTCCGCAGCGCGCGTAAAACTGCCGTATTCAAGAATTTTGCAAAAGGCCAAATATCGTATCATATTTTTATCTCCATAAACGTGTTTTATTAAAATAGTTTTTTATGTAAGGGTCTCTTGTGTAAAAAATTTTAGAACAGCCGGGGAAAAATGTCAAGAAATTTCTTCATGCGGCGATAGGGCAAGGCTGTATCAAAAGATTTTTCTGCATTATATAAGATAGAAAGAAAAAATAGGCAAGGCGTATTTTTTATTTGACAAAACAGCTCTTTTTGTATATACTTGATATGTTTCCGTCGGGGTGTAGCGCAGCTTGGTAGCGCGTTTGGTTCGGGACCAAAAGGTCGTGGGTTCAAATCCCGTCACCCCGACCAGTGGGAGTATCCTTATAGGATCTCCCATTTTATTTTTCCTCAAATCCTATAATTCTACTCCGACCAATATAGAAACCTGTCGAAATAGTAACGATTGCTTTTCGGCAGGTTTTTTGCTATTATAAAATAAAAAGGAGGGTGAGGAGATTAATGAAAATTATGTGTATCAATATCAGTTCAAAACAACCGAAAAAATTGGCGGAATTTTATGAGCTGATAGGGATTTCTGTTTTTGTTGATAATGACTGCTTTGATGGATACAATTTTGGCAATGCCAAAAATGAAATGACAATCTGCGTTTGGGATGAAAATAAATGGGGAAAACAAAAAGGAGAGTATATAACGATTGTAGTTCATGTTGATAGTTTGCGTTTAACGTATCGGGATTTAACCAAGAAAGGCATCAATATTGAACCGATCAAAAAGACGGATTGGGGTGGTGAGCAATTGCTTTTAGAAGATCCCGATGGAAATATTATCATGTTTCTTGAATAATATTGGGGGCACATGTTTTTATTTTGCAAGGGTTCAAATCGCCCATCAGAAACTGTAAAAATATTTTTATAGCCTCTTGACACGTCGCCGCAAGTGTCATATTGCTTGCGGCGATTTTTTTCAAACAGTCACGTTCGCATTGGCTAACGGCTTGTAAGCGCGTCGTTTTCATGCTGATTTGCTCCTTACTAACGTGCGATATTGTGCGCTTCGCATACTAAAAATCCCTTCATTTTACTGCGTTTGCAGGCAAGTCCTGTAAGAAAGAATACTCGTACCATGTCAAAAGAAGTCGATTCCTGTAAAGCAACCGGCTTTTTTGATTTTTATGTTATAGTATTGGTGAGATAATTTATATGATCTC
>URTC01000019.1 GCA_900550765.1 uncultured Clostridia bacterium
AGAAGCATATTCCGTATCTTCGGTACCTCAAACATATTTTATCGACCGTAACGGAAACATTATCGCCTATAAGGCTGGAACACTTAGTATGAGTGCACTGATCAACGGAATTTCCAGAATCAAATAAATCTGTACTTTTGCTATTCGTTCAGCTGTTTTACCGCAGCGATGCAGGCGGAGCACAACGGTATTTCCTCTTTCACTCCCTCTGTGGTGCCGCAAAGCCGGCACGTCGGTCTTTGTGTTTCTATCAAGATCTTTCCATCCCGGCCGGTAAGGGAAATAAAATCTCCTTTTTGAAGTCCGATGCTTCTCAGCAGTTCTGCCGGAAATACTACTCTTCCCAGAGAATCGATTTGTCTGTTATAGCTATTCATTTTTTCTACTCCTTTTTTATACGTATTAGCGATTGATTCTGTATCGCTTGTACACAGTATAACATACAAATTCTAAAAAACCAAGAAAAAAATAGAAAAAAATGCAAAAACTACTTAAATGTCGTGTAGTTTGCTAAAAAAAATAATTTATTTGTCATTTTTTGTCTGTTTTATTATAAATTCTACGAGATCTAAAATATTTTTTCTCTTTTCCGGCGGTAAAGTTTCAAGGGCATGCGTAAGCACCGTTTCCCGATCCCCCTGAGAACCTGTTACCACATCACAAAAAATCGCATCAGCAGGAACCTCCAAGGCATTTAAGATCAAAATCAACTTTTCACACCTAGGAAACGCTGCGCCCCGTTCCACAGCAGAAATATAGTTTGTAGAAAGCCCTGTTTTTTCAGAGAACTGCTCCTGCGTTAGTCCCAAGTTTTCACGGCATTCTTTGATACGTTTTCCTATCTGAGCATTCGCCATAAAAATTCCTTCCCCTTTCCTTCATTTTACGTATTATTAATTAGTATAAAATGGAAACCAAGTTTAAAAAAGAATTGCTAACCCACAGTCTATGGCTTAGCAATGTATTTTATTGGGAATTTAATAGAAATTTATATTTTTTTATGAGTTTGACTTTGATTATCCTATCATACAATAAAACTACGCGATACCTGCGTAGTTCATTCCTCGTCAGCAATCTTAGCTTCCTGAATCATCAGTTCAACTATCTTTAAAATTCTTTTCTGATCCTTTACAGGCAACAGATCCAGTTCCTGAGATAATCTTGCCTGTTTATAATCCATGCAATAATCCAGTACATCACAAAAAATTTCATCCGCATTCGTTTCTAAAGCATTTAAGAGCGTAATCAGTCTTTGGCATCTGGGAAAGGAAGCTCCTCGTTCAATTGTAGAAATGTAATTAATAGATAAGCCTGTTTTCTCTGACAATTCTTCTTATGTTAATCCCATTGCTTCCCGGCGTTGCTTGAATCGTTTTCCTATTCTTTTATCGATCATAACTCCACCCATCTTTATACATTATTTGAAAATTTATATTATTAGTATAAAGCGTAAAAACGATTTTAGACAACATTGCAGGTACACATTCTATGTATTAGCATTGTATTTCACTGCAAATTATTATAGAAAATTCCGTAAAATAAGTTCTTTTTTGCAAAGATAATCATTTATATAAATAACTTCTTTTTTATACGCTAAAAAACTTTTCCTCCTAAAAAATCAATCATACAAAAAGCTTCCCCTTCATAGAGGAAGCCGTTAAAGATTCCAAATCAAACGGGTAAAGGATCGGTTCATGCTATTTTTACCGCATCCCTTTCTTTATACGGTATTAAAATTCAAAGAAACCTTTAGATTTCTTTTTTATAAAAACCATTTAACTTGCGAAGCTGCACTTGTGTATTTTCTGCTGCGAAGTTCTTCCACCTCATTTCAACAGCTTCCTCTCCAAAACCCACGCCCATTGCCAAACAAAGAGCTCCTGCCTATTCCAAGCTGTACTGGAACATTACAGAATGCTCCCCTAACCTTTAAAAAAAAATCGCCTGCACTGCATCTCATCTGCAGCATATTGCCGCCTCGATATGAAAAAGCCATAAAAACACTTATTGTACTTCGCAATGACTCAGCGCATAATCTAATAAAATATTAATGAGTTCATTTCTGGAACGATTCGTATCTCTGGCTAATGCATCCAAATTATTTACCGTTTCTTCTTTGATTCTTATAGAAAAAACTCTGTAACCGTCTTCGCCTTTAAAGCGTTTCTTTTGAATAATTAATTTTTCCTTCATGGTGATCACCTCACCATTATTATGGCTTGACTTTTGTCATAAATATATGTTATAATTCATAACATAAAAAAATATATTTAAAATCATTTGTTTTTATAAGGAAATACTGTTGGAATCCTAAAATTTCCCTATTTTATGACAAAAAGAGTTTCTCCTGCGCTTAACTCATACCACAATCCAATATTTCTTTTATTCGCTTCCACAAGCAGGAGAAGCTCTTCTTGTTGTTTAACCGGCCTTTCTCAATGCCTCTCTTTTCTGCCTGCTCCAAATTTTTTCCGTACAATAAAAAAGCAAAAGACTTCCTGTAAAAAAGGGAAGTCTGCGTTAACTTTAAAATTTTCCGCTGCTGCCGCCGTGACTGCGTCCTGACGAACTGATATGCCCGCCGCCGGAAGAGGACCCGGTATCCTTTGGACGTGCAGTACGGGTTACGTTTCTGTACAAAAAGATATCCTGACTTTGCGTCACCTGAAAGCTGTCAGGGCGAATATAACTCGATGCCGCCGGCTGCCGCCGCACTGACTTCAGTTTAGACTTCATCACGGAAACAGCAATTATCGCAATAAGAAAACCGATGCCCAGCGCCATCAAAACCCAAATGGGCTTAAAGGCTGTTCGGGGAAGATTTCCTGTATCGTATCTATTGCCGGCCGCCGCCTTTTCTAAGAAATCATCACATAAATCAGCAAAGCAAAGGAAAGCCTTGCTGTAGTCTCCGTCACTTAAATACGGCCGAAACTGCTCCACCATATATTCCTGTCCGCTTTTTGTAAACGCAGTCTTCGCAAAACCGTATGTAGTAATTGCCCAGTCACGCTTCTCCATACTGATAAGCAGCAAAATACCGTCGTCATTTACGCCATACCCATATCCGTTATAATCATAAAAATCGTCCGCATAGGCCGTAGCACTCTTATTTCCTAAAGACTCAACCGTAACTACAGCAACATCACATTTGCGCTTTTGGCTGATATCTTCCAACTTTTCCAAAAGTACCTTCTCCTCTGAGGCAGAAAGCAAAGACGCCTCATCTACCAATAAAGGAAGCTGTCTTTGTGCGGGAATCGTCGGAACGGGAGTTTTCTCCTCTGCAGCAAACACTGTTAAAGGAAGGAGCAGACAGAAAACAACAAGAATACAAATTTTTTTCATTTTAATCTCCTTGAGCCGCCGCGGCGGCAATATCAAAAAATGCGCAGCAAATAGCTTAAAGCAGCCATGCAAGGATCGTAAGCAATAAAATTCCTGCGGAACAGCCCCCCCAAAGTCCAAGCAGCCAGCGCCAGTAAGCGCTTTTATCCAGCGGCAGGTCTCCTACAAATTTTCCGGTTTGACCATTCATAGCAAAAGTATAGGTTTTCCCCTGCCAGCTGGTACTCAGCAGCCAAACCGGATAAAGGGCGTAGACCGCTTTTCCATGGGAAAGAGAAATCCCGCTGTTTTCCGGAACAGCCGATTGATACCCGCTCACAGTAGAGGCAAACATGCTTTCCGTGCTCTTTCGGATGCGCTCATTGGCCCGCTCAATGCTCTGCTGAGCCGTTACGTCGTATCGGTCGGCAAAAAAGCCGGCCATATATGCAGTTTGAAAATCTACCGCTTGGGAAAAATCGAACGGTTCAATAGATTCCATCAAATCGTCCGCCATAACAGAAGAGCCGTCCACCGGTACACGCTCAAAACCAATACAGCCAGCGCGAAGCAGCGAATAATGACTGGTTTCCAAATAGTTATAATTGCTGTCGCTCCAGGCACGCGTGCGGGTAGCCCGGTAACGAATATTGGCATCGGCATCCGCGTCAAACAACCAAAGCGGTACATATACCCCTTTAATTTCATCAATATGATTCTGCTGAGAAAAGATCTTCGGCACCAGTCGTTTTCCTTTTAAATGCTGAAGAAGTCCAGCCTTCGCATCCTCTTTCGTCAATTTAAAAGGAATGACATAATCCGGCCGCAGATCTCCGGAGAAATTTTCTTTCATCACCACCGGATTTCCGCAAAAAGGACAACTGGCGGCCGCCGTCGTTTTACTGCCGATAATTTCTCCCCCGCAAGAATTACATACATAAACGATCATGTCATCAGTCTCGCCCGGCTGCCAGGTACCACCGGCGGAAGTTTCCCATTCCATTTTAGATTGCGTATCGTTTTTAAGTGCGCTATCGTATTCTTTTAATGTTTCGGGATCAAAAACAGTATCACAATAAGGACATTTCATTTTTTGGAGCGTACTGTCAAACTCGATCGCTCCTCCGCAGCAGGGACATTTATATTCCAATAATTCCGACATATTGCTCTCTCTCCTATTATTAAATACCGCTTTTTAAGCAAAAGCTTCGCACAGCAAAAAGCGCTGCCGGCAGAACAGAACCGCTGCAGCGCCTGCCATCAAACAGCTTTCCATCTGAAAGCCATCGATAAACCTATTGCTTATCCTTCTCATCAAAATTATCGCCGCACTCCGGACAGAATTTAGGCGGATGATGCGGATCTTCCGGTTCCCATCCGCATTTATCACAGCGATACAGGGGTGCACCCGCTGGTTTTTTTGCACCGCATTCTGAACAGAACTTTCCTTTATTGACTGCTCCGCAAGCGCACGACCAGCCCTCTTCAGGACTTTTGGCGCCGCACTCGGTACAGAAATTTCCCTGTGCCTGTGCCCCGCAGGAACATTGCCATGTTTTGTTACCGTTTGCCGCCGGTCTATTAGCGCCGCACTCTGTGCAGAAATTTCCGGATGCCGTAGCCCCGCAGCTGCACGGCCAAGCGTCCGAAGGCTCAGCTTCCGGTTTTTTTTCAGTTTGCTGCTGCGCGCCAAGCGCAAACAAATTCTGTGCGTTTACGCCGCCGGCCTGCTGTGCCATTGTTGCACCCATAAAGCCCATCATCGCACCATTTTCGTTTTTAGCAGCAGATTTCATTGCTTCGGCCTGTGCGCCGACTAAGGTAGCAGCCGCCATGGTAGGATCCCGCATAATGGCCGTTTGCTGTGCCTGCTTGATCATTGCGGCGTCTTCTTCAGAAAGCGTGATTGGATTCATAGCCACAGCTACCACCTGCAGGCCGCGCAGCTGCGCCCACTTAGCCGTAAGCGCTTCGTTCATCGCCTGGGAGAGCTCTTCTGCATGGCCCGGCAATGCGCTATAACGAATTCCCATTTCCGATATCTTGGCAAAAGCAGGCTGAAGCGCACTTAAAAACTCTGTTTTCAGCTGACCTTCAATATCAGCACGGGTATAATCGCGCTCTACATTGCCGCATACGTTAGTATAAAACAGCAACGGATCCGCAATTTTGTAAGAATAGACACCGTTGCAGCGCACAGCCACATCGATGTCCAAACCGATATTTTTATCTACTACGCGGAACGGAATGGGATTCGGCGTGCCAAACTTATTATCGATCAGCTCCTTGGTATTAAAGTAATAAACGCGCTGATCCTTGCCGGTATCGCCGCCATAGGTAAAGCGCTTGCCAATGGTTTTAAAGGTATCCAAAATGCTCCGTCCCAGGCTGCCGGCAAAAATGCTGGGTTCGGTAGAAGCGTCATAGGTAAATTCGCCCGGTTCAGCGCAGACCTCCACCACCTTGCCCTGCTCTACAATGATCATACACTGGCCGTCAGCCACGGCAATTCCAGAACCGTTAGAAATAATATTATCATTCCCTTTCGTATTGGAAGAACGGCCTGAAATACGTTTTTGTCCTTTCGTTACCAAAACATTGCCGGCAAGTGCGTCACAGTAAAAGAACTCTTTCCATTGATCGGCCAACGTGCCGCCCAATGCACCAACCGCTGCTCTAATAAGTCCCATATAAACTTCTCCTTTATCACAAAGAATATTTTTGCACTGTACGGCAATGCAATCCTTTTATTGTCATGGTATGCATCGCAAAAATAAAATATGCTCCCGACAAAAAGCCGCCGGCACAAAGTTTCTTTTATTATATCACAATTTTTTACGTTTTTCAACTGTTCACAAGGGATTTCTTTTACAGATTCTCCATGGCGGCAAGCCCTGCTTTTCCTGCCCGAAACTTTTTACAGAACGATTTCAATATGGCCAAAATAAAAAAGTATAGAATCCGCACCTTTGGTTTTTCACAAAATTTTCATAGAAAAGCGGCAAAAAAAGATTGACTTTGAGTCAACTCCAAGTATTATCATAATAATGCAAATAATAAAAGGCGGTGAAAGTGATTGACGATCAAGGAAGTCAGCGAAAAATACAATCTTTCCCAAGATACCTTACGATACTACGAACGTGTAGGTATGATCCCGCCGGTAACACGCACTTCAGGCGGCATACGGAATTATACTCCGGAGGATCTCGGCTGGGTGGAACTTGCCCTATGCATGCGCAGTGCAGGATTGCCGGTGGAAGCAATGATAGAATACGTAAAGCTGTCGCAAATGGGCGATGCCACCTTTGCCGCGCGGCTTCAGCTGCTGCAGGAACAAAAAGAGGCTCTTTTAGCGCAGCGCCGGCAGATTGATGCCACGCTGGAACGACTCGATTATAAAATTTCCCGTTATCAGGAAGCGGTCAAAACGGGGAAACTGATCTGGGAAAAAAAGGAGAATGAATAATATGTATTTAGAACGCATCAATGGGCCTGAAGATGTAAAAAAATTAAACGTAACACAGTTAAAAGTTCTTGCTAACGAAGTGCGGCAGACACTGCTGGAGAAACTAAGCCGGCACGGCGGCCATTTCGGTCCGAATTTGGGTATGGTAGAAGCCATCATTGCTCTGCACGCGGTCTTTGACTCCCCAAAGGACAAAATCGTATTCGACGTATCTCACCAATCTTATACACACAAAATGCTTACCGGCCGAAAAGACGCTTTTTTATTCCCGGAGCACTATGATGACGTAACCGGCTATACCAATCCGAGGGAAAGTATTCATGACTGCTTTACCGTAGGTCATACCTCTACCTCTGTCAGTTTAGCCTGCGGACTGGCCAAAGCACGGGATCTGAACGGAGAAAAAAACAATGTGATCGCAGTAATCGGCGACGGCTCCCTCAGCGGCGGCGAAGCTCTGGAAGGATTAAATGTGGCCGCTGAGCTCAAAAGCAATCTGATCATCATAGTGAATGATAATGAGATGTCTATTGCAGAAAATCACGGCGGACTTTATCAAAATCTGCAGCTGCTGCGTCAAACAAACGGCAGCGCCGAATGTAATCTCTTCCGCGCGATGGGGCTTGAATATCTCTTTGTTGCCGGCGGCAATGACATCCCTGCTCTTTACGAAGCTTTTATCCAAGTCAAAGATACTTGCCGTCCTACAGTAGTACATATTCACACACAGAAGGGAAAAGGATATGCTCCAGCTGAGGCAAACCGGGAAGGGTGGCATTACAGCGGTCCGTTCATCTTAGAAACCGGTAAACCGCGCTATCAGCTAAAAACAGAAGAAGATTATTCCACTATAACTGCAGATTTTTTGCTGAAGAAAATGAAAGAAGATCCTTCCGTTGTTGCCATTACCGCTGGCACGCCTACGGTAATGGGCTTTACAAAAGAAAAACGACAGGAAGCCGGCAGCCAATTTATTGATGTAGGTATTGCCGAACAGACTGCCGTTGCACTCTCTTCCGGTATTGCAGCCGGCGG
The DNA here is from genome assembly GCA_900550765.1 of uncultured Clostridia bacterium. Lineage (GTDB taxonomy): Bacteria > Bacillota > Clostridia > Christensenellales > QALW01 > UMGS1322. The sequence goes on from URTC01000019.1 coordinate 7,829, forward strand.
AGGCAAGCCGGTCTTCGGCGTATACAGCTCGTTTATTCAAAGGACCTTCGATCAGCTCTCCCAGGATCTTTGCATCGATAAAAACCCCGCTACGCTCATCATCTTTGAGGGTTCCGTATACGGTATGAACGATGTCACCCATTTGGGGCTGCAGGATATTCCCATGATGGGCAACATTCCCAATTTAGTCTATTTAGCACCTACAAACCGCGAAGAATATCTTTCCATGCTCTCCTGGAGTCTTGAACAGACGGAGCATCCGGTGGCAATCCGCGTACCGGGAGGACACATGCGCTCTTCCGACAGTGTCTTTTCCTGGAATGCTGAAAACATAAATCACTGGACAACCGTCCAATCCGGCAGCGGTGCAGCTATCATAGGCTTGGGTACTTTTTATCCCTTGGCGCTTGATGCCGCAAAAGAGCTGAAAGAAACAGATAGAATCCAGCCTACCGTTATTAAACCGTATTCTATAACAGATTTGGATATTCCCCTTTTAAGCAGCCTAAAAAAGGATCATCACGTGATCGTTACCTTAGAAGACGGCTTTTTGGATGGAGGTTTTGGAGAAAAAATTGCGCGTTTTTACGGAAGTACGGACATCAAAGTATTAAACTTTGGCATAAAAAAAGGCTTCTTAGACCGTTATGACGTACCAACCGTCCTAAGAGAAAATCGTTTAACCGCTCCGCAGATTGTCCAATCCATCCGGGAATTGCTAAAATAAAGAAGGAGACTCCGCCATGCCAAAAAACATTTTAGTTCTTTCAACCTCCCCCCGTAGACAGGGGAATTCCGATCAATTGGCCGATGCCTTTATCAGAGGCGCGCAGGATGCCGGACACCGAACAGAAAAAATTGCACTGCGTGAAAAAGATCTTACCTTCTGCAAAGGCTGCATGGCCTGTCAAAAGACAGGGCGCTGCATCATAAACGACGATGCACGGGAAATCACCCAAAAAATGCTTACAGCCGATGTGCTCGTTTTTGCTACGCCCGTTTATTATTATGCAATGTCCGGCCAGATGAAAACACTGCTTGACCGCAGCAATCCCCTCTATAATACGGATTACGCATTTCGGGATATCTATCTTTTAGCCGCCGCAGCCGATGAAGACGCCTCTGCCGTAGACGGCGTAAAAGCGGGTCTCTCCGGCTGGATTATTTGCTTTCCCAAAGCACACCTGGCAGGCACAGTCTTTGCCGGCGGCGTTGAATCTCCGGGTCAAATCCAGGATCATCCAGCATTAAGCGAAGCCTATGAGGCAGGCAAAAATGTATAAATTTCTATGTTCCGCACTTTTCCTGCTATTGTTTACAGCCGGCTGCACACATACAGATCACCTATCCGAAATTCCGCTATCGGCAGAAACGGCTGGTTCAAGCACAGCGACGGAATTGCTTTCTTCTCCCGACAGTACCGGGAATTCTGACACAGCGGAAAAAAGCTTGCACATGGAAACCGGCGGCAGGATTTTTTCTCTGCAGCTCTACGATAATGCCGCGGCAGAAACCTTTTTAGAGCTTTTGCCCTTAACGCTGACTATGAACGAGCTGAACAGAAACGAAAAATTTTTCTATCTTTCTTCCGATCTTCCCACCGCACCAAGCAATCCCGCGTCCATTCACACAGGAGACCTGATGCTTTACGGATCAAACTGCCTGGTTCTGTTTTATCAAAACTTTTCTACTTCCTACAGCTATACGCCTCTGGGCCGCATAAACGAGCCGTCTTTGCTTGCCCAAGCCTTGGGAAGCCGGGAGGCAGTTGTGCATTTTTATCTTGCGCAGGAGTGATTTTTACAGCAAAACCATGCATCCTATTTTTTAATGGCTTCCTTGAAAGGGAAGCCTATTCTTTTATTCAAGCTTCTTTTTCCATAAAAAAGTGTTTTTGTCCATTAAAAAGATATGATTCCACATTGTATAATCGGCGCAGCGATGATACAATAAAAATATTCTTAAGCTAAGGAGCAAACGCAATGGAAAGAATCTGGAATAAAAATAATGACAACGGAGCGGTGCACGCCATCGGGAACGGCCGGATCTGCGTCTACGAAATCGGACCTGAAATCCTGCAGGCTTTTGGCTACCCGTATTCAGCCGGCACCTGTTTTTCTCTCTCCTCCGGCGCGGAACACTGTATTTCCCGGCGAAAGCCCGGCACAAATACTTGGGAGCATGTTCTGGATAACGGTGCAGTATTTACCGATATTGCCGACAGTGTCACCCACTGTTTTATCAGAAAAATCTCAGCCGATCAACCGCTTACCCTCACGCTCACCCTGCAGGAGGATGAAGACGCCGTATTAAAGAAAGATACCCTGCATTTAAGCACGCCACAGGGCAACCGCTATTACAATTACCGTGTAAATAAAAATATTCAAAACATATTTAAAGGCGTAAACTGTACTTTTACACAAATACAACCACGGGAATATCTCATTCAAACAATGCCCGGAACCTGTTATCTCCTCTTTGGTGAAACAGAACAAGATATGAAAGCGGCACTGCTTTCCGGTTTTGAAAAAATACAGCAGCGTACAGAACAGATTTGGCAGGAAGCCTTAATGCAGATGAAGCCTTTTTCTCCCGCCCTCAAAGAAATATGTGAAAACATTGCTGTGCTGATTAAAGCGCAGCAGGGCGAGGACGGAGGTGTGCTGGCAGGCTATAACTACCATCTGGCTTATGTGCGCGATCAATACGGCACAGCAAGAGGCCTGATGGCCATGGGCCTTATAAACGAAGCAAAAGCCATTATGTACTATTATAAATCAGTATTCGACGAAAAAGGCGAATTGCATAATGCCCAAAGCATCGGCGATCACAGTGTGTTTCATATTCATGAAAACGATGCCGTTGAAATCACCGGTTATTTGGTGCTGCTGGCATTCCAGCTCTACGAGCAAACAAAGGACGACCTATTTCTGCAGGATATGCTGCCACTGATTCGGTGGGCGATTCAAAAACAAAAAGAACAGCTGAAAAACAATATGCTGCCGTTTAACGGAGATGAGACCTATATCGCCGGCGGCATGCTCCCGCGTGATACGATTTATGACGGCAGTGCAGAATCCACCATGCTGTTTTTAACCTCTCTACAGCACTATTTGGCTGTTTTTGATGATGCGGAGCTGCAAAAGCTCTACGAAAAGATCCGGCAGGCTTATCCGGCAAACTTTATTATACAGGAACAGCTTTATACCAACAACCCCGAACGAATGGCTCCGGAGGAGTATCCCGCAACCCGCAATGGTGTATGCGAAGGCTGCGGTGCTTTTGGATCCACCTTTAAAAATATATACGGGCGCTTTTGCTGCCCGGAATGTCTAAAGAAAAATACTCCCGGGCCACGAGTAAAAAAACATTTTCTTCTTCCTGCCGTCTCTTTGGCACCGGTATACATCGGCGCTGATTGCGTCCCCCTCTCCGTAATCCGAAGCATGGTACAGCCGCTGAAAGAAAATTTCCAAAAAAACGGCGTCATTTCTGGGTCTGCCGCCGGCGAGGTGGGCTACTCCTATGGCTTTTTTCTGATAGCACTGCTGACGCTGGAAGATCCCATGTCGGAGAAAATTTACGAATATCTTCTCCGTCTGCTGGATGAAGCCGGTGCGTGGGTGGAATATTATAAAAACGGCCTTGCATTCAATACCCGCTGCCGGCCTTGGGAAAGCGGCATCAATATAGAGGCCCTGATACGATTTGAAGAAAAGAAAAACGCCCCGAAAAAACAATAGAGAATAGAAAAAAGCAAGCTTCTTCAAGCAACATAAGAGCTCCGGTAAGTTTCCCGGAGCTCTTTGTTTTGTTGTTTTTTAATCCTTCGTGCGGCAAGCCAAAAGAAATGCTCTTTATGATAAACTGCTCTTTCCGTTTTCCAAAGCAATCAATCCATGCACATTCTCCACCAACAATGTGCTTTCACCGCCGGAATACCGATATAGATCAAACAATTTCCCCTCTTTTTTTACGCAATAGTAAATTTCACTCATATCCGCATTAGCAATCGGTGCGCTCATATACGAGGATGACACCCCTTCAGCAATGACAAGACTGTTTCCTGAAACAGAAAGTTTTAAAACGCCGCTGGTCTCCGCTGAGCTTTCTCCGATTTGAATGTCCGCAAAATACAAAACACTTTCCGCATCATTGGAAAGCACAGTCTGCGCACTGTAGCTTCTGTTTTGACTGCTGTATACTGTACCCGCGTCACTGCAAAGCAGTCGATTTTCGCCGTTCAGCCCCATAACATAAAGCTCTACTTTGCTGTTTTGCGGGTTTTTCAGATATGTGACCGTATCAGTAAGCTCATAATACGTCAAATCTTCCACTTATCCTGATGCCGCACGCTGCGTTTCAATACTGCCGTTTTTCCACTGCAGCACATAAACCGCATTATCCTGCAATGTTGCCC